>NZ_LZHN01000039.1:0-83945 GCF_001690435.1 Gilliamella sp. Nev3-1
TACATATGGAGCACGACACATGGATAATCAAAAAGTCAATTCTTATGGAATTGTTGGATCTATTTATGCTAACTATATTATTCAAAGCATTGCATTAATTGTGATTATGCAATTTTCTCAATCGCTTTCACAGCAATTAAATACTGATATAGTTGGGCTTGGTTATGTTGCATCAGGTATAGGCATTGGCAAGATATGTTTAATGTTTGTTGGTGGTGTGCTATCCGATAAGTTTGGCAGAAAGTTATTTATTTATCTTGGTATGACTTGTTACGCTATCTTCTTTATTGGAATGATTTTTTGCACTAATATTAATATTGCATATTGTTTAGCAATTGCTATTGGGGTTGGCAACTCTTTTTTAGATACAGGTTCAATGCCTGCACTGACTGAATGTTTTCCTCGCTCAGCGGGTTCGGCAAGTGTACTAATAAAAGCATTTATTTCTATTGGCACCCTAATTCTTCCATTAATTGCTACTTTCTTTTATGCCAATCAAATATGGTATGGTTGGGCATTTCTTGGTTTTACTGCTTATTTAGTCATTAATGGCTTATTATTGCCAAAACAATTTCCTCATAAAGATACAGTAATTAAAGGATACCAAGGGGAAGTAAATTATTTTAAATCTAATCCTGCATTTGGCTGTGAAGGTATTTTATTGATTTTGATGGGATTTACAACAACAGCCACATTTGTCATTATTTTGCAATGGCTGCCGACTATAGCTATTAAAGGTGTTAATATGAGTGATATTGATGCTAAACAGCTTATAAGTTATTATAGCGTAGCATCGATTATTTCTGTATTTGTTACTGCTTTTGTTGTAAAACATTTATTAAAACCAATCTTTTGTATCATTATTTTGCCTGCTTTATCTGCGTTGGTATTAATTATTTTTTATTTTCATATCTCGCCAGTAATGTGTGTTATAGCTGCAATTGGCATGGGATTTACTGCTGCAGGGGGTGTGCTACAATTAACTTTGGTTGTGATGCAACAAATGTTTCCAACTCGTAAAGGTCTTGCTGTCGGTTGTATGTATACTTTCAGTGGATTAGCGTTTGTAGTTATACCACTTATCGTACCCAAATTAACCATGATCAATGTAAGTTATGCTATTTTAATTGACTTTTTTATCGCATTATTAAGTGTCATATTTGGCTCAATTATTTTTTATCGTTTTAAAAAGGTGATTGATTTTACGAAAATATAAATCACAAGCTTCATGAATAGAAAACAAAATAATTGATTATAATTAATCTTATTTGTAGTTAAAAAATAGCCAGTATTTTATATCAGGAGCATGGAAGCAATAGCATGCTCCTTATTTAGCTGGCGATTAAACCCCTATCTTCTGACCTTTCATATCTTTATTAAATATCACCATATGAGCACTTGGCTTATATCTTCATAAAAATTACTCTTACAAATATTTATAAAAATATCTTGCTATTAAATTAAAAATAAATAAAAATACATAAAATATGAATAAATATTCATTTTGGGCGGTGTGAAAATGAAAGAACGTACCACTGAATTAGTTGATGGATTAAGACATTCGGTACCGTATATTAATGCACATCATGGCAAAACGTTTGTAATTTTGCTTACAGGTGCAGTATTAAAAAGTAATAATTATTCAAGTATTATCAATGATATTGGCTTACTCTACAGCCTTGGTATTAAACTTGTTATTGTCAATGGCGCACGCAACCAAATTGACGAGTCCCTTAAAAATTATAATATTAAACCTAAATACTATAAAAATACTCGCATCACTGATGCAATCACGCTAGATATTATTAAGCAAGTTACTGGGTTATTGCAGCTTAATATTACAGCCAGTTTATCTATGAGCTTAAATAACACACCGTTACAAGGAGCTCACATTAGTGTTGTCAGTGGTAACTTTGTTATTGCGCAACCTTTGGGGATTGACGATGGCGTTGATTATTGTCATACAGGCAAAATTCGCCGTATTAACAAAGAGGCTATTGAACAGCAATTAGCGCGAGGATCTATTGTACTATTGGGGCCTGTTGGGGTATCGGTTACTGGTGAAAGTTTTAATTTAGCGTCAGAAGATGTTGCTGCTGAAGTTGCTATTCGCTTAAAAGCGGATAAATTAATCAGTTTTTGTGCTGAGCAAGGTGTTTTAGATGAGCATGGTCTGGTTATCACTGATCTTTATCCTATTGACGCTGACAATTATGTCAATCAAAAAGAGCAACAAGGAAAACATTTATCGAGCGAATCACGCTTTTTACGAGCCGCGGCGAAAGCATGCCGTAACGGAGTAAGACGAAGTCATTTAGTCAGTTATTTGCTAGATGGATCTATTTTACAAGAATTATTTTCGCGTGATGGGATTGGAACACAAGTTTCTATGGAGCATTCTGAGCAGATTCGCTTAGCAACGATTAATGATATAGGGGGAATTTTAGAGCTTATTCGCCCACTTGAAGAACAAGGTATTTTAGTCAAACGCTCACGTGAACAATTAGAGATTGAGATTGACAAATTTACTATTATTGAACGTGATAACATGACAATTGGATGTGCAGCGCTTTATCCTTATCCAGAAGAAAAAATGGGTGAAATGGCTTGCGTTGCTATTCACCCACAGTATCGCAATTCGTCTCGTGGTGATTTATTAATAGAAAAAATAGTCGAAACAGCTAATAATTTAGGATTAGAAAAAATATTTGTCTTAACGACACGTAGCATTCACTGGTTTAGAGAAAAAGGATTCTATCCAGCTGAAGTGGATGATTTGCCAATTAAAAAGAAACAGCTCTATAATTACCAAAGAAACTCAAAAATTTTAATGCTTGATATTTCTTAATTTATTTTCAAATAAAATTGGGAGTTATTGATGTTTCGAGCATTAATGGTTTGTATTAAAAAAACAATTCTTAATAAGCTATAAAAAGTAAAGTGAGCTAGCTAAGTTTTTATAAGAAATCATTGATATTTTACAACAGCATTTAGAATTTGCATAGTAAATGTTTTTTTTAAATAAAATCCACGTGGGCGAGTTAAAATAATTTCACCATTTTCACCAATTGCTTCGGTGAGCGCTTGCCCATTGGCTGCCTTTGGTCTAATTTGTAGATAAGTACCGTATCTTGCAGTAATTTTTTCAACTTGCCCTAGTGCTATCATATCCATTAATTCTTGCCAATCCTGTTTAAGCTGCTGTTCTTGTGCTTGAGTTGGTGTCCATAAAATAGGCTTCCCCACTTTTCGATCAATAAGCGGAATTGTTCTTTCCCCTTCAATTGGAACCCACAAGACTTTGGCGAGTTTATATTTTACATGGCTTGTTTCCCAAATAACGCCATGATTAGCCATTAATGGCGTAACACTGACAAAGGTAGTTTCTAAAGGTTTACCTTGTTTATCGACGGGAATTGTTTTTAGCTCGATACCTAGATTAGCAAAATCGCGCTCAGCTTTACTGCCCGCATTTGCACCTAAAATAGTTTCGATAAGATTACCAACCCAACCTTTTTGTTTATTTAAATTATCGGGTATTGGAATGTTTAAATACTGTGCTATATCTCCAAAAGAATATCCTGCAACTAATTGTGCACGATCTAATAGCTCTTGTTCGCTCTTGGGAATAGATAATGTCATTACAGAGGAATATAAATTGATTTACCGAATAAAACACACAGCCAAGTCATTTTGGCTGCGATGATGTAAATGTATATCAATTAGCTTAGTTTTTCAACCCAAGCAGCATAAGAATTAATAAATAATGACAAAAATTCTTTGCTTTTTTCGGTAACATTGCCTTGATCATCAAAAGCCGCACTTACACTGCCAAAATAAGCTTCAGGTTGTTGTAATGTTGGCATGTCAAGAAATACTAATGATTGACGTAGCTGATGGTTAGCACCAAACCCACCAATCACACCTTGTGAAACAGAAATAATTGCAGCAGGCTTTTTAGACCAGATACTTTTACCATAAGGTCGAGAACCCACATCAATTGCATTTTTGATAACGGCGGGTAAGCCACGATTATACTCAGGCGTTACAAAAATAGCGCCCTGACAATCAGCTATTTCTTGACGAAAACGAGTGTAAGAGGCAGGTGGGGCATCAGTATCAATATCTTCATTATATAAAGGTAAATCCCCAATTTGGATAATTTGTAATGAAAGTGATGGTGGTGCGATTTTTTGGAAAAATTTTGCTACTTTTAAGTTATAAGAGTCTTTACGTAAACTTCCTACTAATACAGCAATTTTTTTACTCATCTTAAATCTCCACATATTTTTAATAAGAGGCATAATCAATGCCTCTTATTATTATCATTAATAATTATTTATTAATGTCCTGATGAGTCGACTTTTCGGCCGGCTTCAAATAAGAACCATGCACGCTGTTCGGTTTGATCAATCCACTCTTCAATTAAACTTGCAGTAGCAGTATCGTTATATTTATCGCAGATATCATGCGCTACACGCATGCGTTCTGTCAATCTTACATTATCTTGGCAAAGTTCAGCAAGCATATCTGATGGCTCAACAAAATCAGCGTCGTTATCAGCAATGCTTTGCAATTTAGCAATATGACCGATTGAACGAAGTGTTGTACCGCCTAATTTACGTACACGTTCGGCAATTGGATCTGTCATTGCAAATAGCTCTTCACCTTGATCATCTAGCATTAAGTGATAGTCACGGAAGTGCGGGCCACTAACATGCCAATGAAAGTTTTTGGTTTTTAAATATAGAGCAAATACATCTGCTAAAACAGAATTCATTGCTCCAGAAATATCTTTTGATGCCTTTTGACCTAAATCAGTTGGAAACAAAATCGCTGCTTGTTGTAGCTTTTTAGCAGAAGTCGTACTTTTAGCCATGATATATTCTCCTTAAAGTGAATAATAAATACCCGTATTGACAAAATTACGCCAACTTAAGGCTAATGTCCAATAAAAAAACGTTAATTTTTTACTATCGTTGCTATTTTATTAACCTATTACTTTTCTTATTTCTTTTTATTTGAAATATTATTTTTCAAAATGAAATAAAATATTTTAAATTGTGATCATCTTAAAAGTTTTTTGTTTCTAGAATTGATAGTATTTTCCTGAAATTTAACTTAATAGGAGACAACATGATTGATGCTATTTCATTTGGTGCCGAGTGGTTTATTGGTTTATTCCAAGAAGGAGGCAAAGTATTTATGGGAATGGTAACTAACATTTTGCCATTATTAATTTCATTACTTGTAGTGATGAATGCAGTGATTAAATTTATAGGGCAGGAACGTATCGAACGTTTAGCGCAAGCATGTGCTGGTAACCCAATTTCTAGATATTTATTACTACCGCTCATTGGAACTTTTGTTTTTTGTAACCCAATGACATTAAGTTTGGGGCGCTTTATGCCAGAGTTTTACAAACCAAGTTACTACGCAGCTTCGTCTTACAGTTGCCATTCAATGAATGGACTCTTTCCACACGTTAACCCTGGTGAACTTTTTGTTTATTTGGGAATAGCGGCTGGTTTAACTACCCTAAATTTACCTTTAGGTCCTCTTGCTGTGAGTTATTTCCTTGTCGGTTTAGGTACTAATTTCTTTAGAGGTTGGATTACTGACTTTTGCACTACCATTTTTGAAAGAAAAATGGGCATCAAGTTAGAAAGAAAAGTTCATCTATAATAAAAATAAGGAATATAAAAAATGGAAAAATTTATCCACATAGAAAAAGGCGAAGCAGGTTGGGGTGGACCTTTGGAGCTTCCTGTTATTGCTGGTAAAAAAATTGTTTATATTGCAGCAGGTACTCGTCCAGCCATAGTTGATACTTTAGTTGAGCTAACAGGTTGGGAAGCTATTGATGGTTTTAAAGATGGCGAGCCGCCTAAAGAAGAAATTGGTGTTGCTGTAATTGATTGTGGAGGAACATTACGCTGCGGAATTTACCCAAAAAATCGTATACCAACTATCAATATTCATGCCACAGGTAAATCAGGCCCTCTGGCTCAATATATTGTTGAAGATATTTATGTTTCTGCAGTAAAACCTCACAATATCAAACTAATAGAAAAAGAAAGCGATGTAGTAAGCGAACCGGCGACAAACAATAAATCGCCTGAATTTAAAGATTATGACAGCCGCAAAAAAATTACTGAACAAAGCGATGGATTATTAGCAAAAATTGGTATTGGTATGGGATCGGGCGTTGCTGTCTTCTTCCAAGCTGGCCGAGATACAATTGACACTGTACTGAAAACAATACTTCCTTTTATGGCGTTTGTATCGGCACTAATTGGGATCATTATTGCATCTGGATTAGGCAACCTTATTGCACATGGGCTGGTTCCGTTAGCCAATAACCCTATAGGACTTATTATATTAGCCTTGATCTGTTCTTTCCCATTGCTTTCTCCATTCTTAGGACCCGGTGCGGTTATTGCCCAAGTTATTGGCACTTTGGTTGGTGTACAAATTGGGCTTGGCAATATTCCGCCTCATTTAGCATTGCCAGCGTTGTTTGCAATTAATGCACAAGCGGCATGTGACTTTATTCCTGTTGGTTTATCGCTTGCTGAAGCCAAGCAAAACACGGTGAGAGTGGGCGTGCCATCTGTATTGGTGAGCCGTTTTTTAACGGGTGCACCAACAGTATTAATAGCATGGGCGGTTTCGTTATTTATATACCAATAAATTGTTTTAAAGATGAGAGCATCAGCTCCTAATTTAAAGCAATGGTAAAAATAAAAAATCCCGTATTAAGTGTAAAAGATAAGAAGGTTAATCATGTCAAATGTTATCTATCATTCAAAAATTGATCAAATTGGTGAGTTTGCCCAAGAAGCATTAGCTGACGGTATGTTAATCCTGTTTAAAAACGGTGCACCTGCTGATTTAGCTGATTACTGTTTTGTTCATAGCCATGATGATTTAAAACTGGAATTACAAGTGGGGCAGATACTTCAATTAGGCAATCATATTTATAACATCACATCGGTTGGCGAAGTTGCTAATGTTAACTTACGTGAATTAGGTCACATCACATTAAGATTTGATGGTAATAGCCAAGCTGAATTACCTGGCACTGTTCACGTAAAAGGGGAAATTCCTGCGCAACTTTTTGTGGGTGATGAAATTAGAATTTTAAATGATTAAGGAATATAAAAATGAAAAAAGTAGCAGTTGTTATAGGTGGCGGTCAAACTTTAGGTGAGTTTTTGTGCAAAGGTATCGCTGATGCAGGATACAAAGTTATTGTTGCTGATTTGAATATTGACAATGCAAATAAGGTAGCAGAAGCAATTAAGCATAAACATGGTGCAGGTTCAGCTCAAGGGTTTGGGGTTGATGCTACCAACGAAGAAAGTGTACTGCAATTAGCGCAAGGTGTTGATAGTATGTTTAAGCGTGTTGATTTAATGGTGTATAGCGCAGGCGTTGCAAAAGCAGCACCTATTACCCATTTTGTATTGAATGATTTTCAGTTATCAGTCAATGTTAATCTCACTGGTTATTTTTTATGTGCACGTGAATTTGCCAAATTAATGATCAAATACAATACGCAAGGTCGCATTATTCAAATTAACTCAAAATCAGGTAAAGTGGGCAGTAAACATAATTCAGGATACAGTGCTGCCAAATTTGGAGGGGTCGGGTTAACACAATCTTTAGCCTTAGATCTTGCTGATCATGGTATCACTGTTAATTCGTTGATGCTGGGTAATTTATTAAAATCACCAATGTTTCAATCATTAATACCACAATACGCTAAAAAATTAGGTATTCCAGATGATCAAGTAGAGCAAGTTTATATTGATAAAGTGCCACTTAAACGAGGTTGTGATTATCAAGATGTTCTAGATGTGCTGTTATTTTATGCAAGTGATAAGGCTTCTTATTGTACAGGGCAATCTATTAACATTACTGGTGGGCAAGTAATGTTTTAGTTAAGATGATATGCGAAAATTAAATCAAGCAATTTTCGCGTATTTTACACCTAACATATAATGGAGAGCAACCATGAATATGAGTAATACTTTAATTGTAATTGCACTTATTGCTTGGTGTCTTCAAATTGTATTTAGCTGGCTACAAATTCGGCGTTTTAATCAAGCCTTTTTAGCGATGAAAAAGGGGGCTTATTTAGGTATTGGTCGTAGCAAAACAAAACGATTTAGACCAAGAGTATTAATAGCTATTTCATTAGATGAAAATCAAGTGGTTATTGACTCTGTATTAATGAAAGGTATTACTGTTTTTGCCTCACCAAAACCCATCATTCAGCTACATGGATTACCTGTTGCTGATATTATGCCCGAAAACACTTTCCCCAATGATATTGCTTGTCAAAGTGCATTGACTGTGGCATTAGCCACAGATAAGAAATAATTAACTTTTATTCTGAAAAACATTCCCTTTCATTCTGAAATGATATATTTTAAAGTAATACGGTTTATATATGCACGCTAATGATGATGGGATTTTATTATGAAAGTGAAGCAACGACAAACAGCGATTTTGGAATACCTGCAAAGTAACGGGCAAGCTAGTGTAGATGAATTGGTTGAGCATTTTAAAACAACAGGAACAACAATTCGTAAGGATCTCACACAACTTTATGCAAGTGGTTTAGTTTTACGTACTTACGGCGGTGCCATGTTAAACCGCGAAATTGGTGATAGAGCTATTGATCACAAAACTTATATTAATACCGCACAAAAAAAAGCCATAGCAGAAGAGGCCGCTAAGCTGATTCATGAGGGGGATTCAATCATTTTTGACGCTGGAAGCACCGTTGCTCAAATGATCCCAACGCTAGCTAAATTTAATAACCTCACGATTATGACCAATAGTTTGCATATGGTTAATGAATTGGTTGCGAACGATAATGATCAAACTATTATTTTAACGGGAGGCACGTTTCGTCGAAAATCAGCCTCTTTTCATAGCAACAATGCATTAGCTATTGCCGCATTTGAATCTTATACCTTTGATATGTTATTTATGGGGGCTGATGGTGTTGATTTAGTTGGTGGCGTTACAACGTTTAATGAAAGTTACCATGGTAGTGTGGCAATGAGTAAGGCTGCTGCAAAGTTAATTTTATTAGTTGATTCATCAAAATTTGGTCGTCGTAGCCCCAATGTTGTGTGTGATTTAAGTGCTGTTCATACAATTATCACCGACGATAATTTAGATAATAGGTACTTTGAAGCGCTAACACAAAAAGGACTTAACCTGATTAAAGTGAAGATAAACGGAAAATAAATTACATTGAAGGCGTTAGTTTTGTTTTTTATGTATATGCATTGTAGTATTTTTTAATCGCTGTAAACAATGCGAGTAAGTCTTATATATTTCTGATTAATCATTTTTCCTAATAATTATGTTAATTTTATATTTACAAAAAAAATAATAATTTACTTTAAAAAGTCATGTAGTTTAGTTTATAGTTAGCTTAATTTTTTTTAATAGCTAATGTCAGTATTTTATACTTTTAAAAGCGCAATATTTACTCGTATATTTGCAAAACGTAATTAGTTAATAAAAGAACTATAATAAATTTTTATATAAAAATCATTGGGTTAAGTGATGAAAGAATTGCAATATGGACTAGAAAATGATATAATCAAAACAATAAGGTACACAGGTACACAGGTACACAGGTACACAGGTACACAGGTACACAGGTACACAGGTACACAGGTACACAGGTACACAGGTACACAGGTACACAGGTACACAGGTACACAGGTACACAGGTACACAGGTACACAGGTACACAGGTACACAGGTACACAGGTCACCCTCTGAACAACTTAAAAAGTTATTTTTATACATACTGTTAATTTTCACATATTCAAGTCCTTGTAGTTATAAGTTGTATTTAATTACAACTTCATTTTTGCTACCGAAGATAAAACCGAAGTTTCTGACTAAAATAGCAAAGATTTGTAAATTAACTCTACGGTTAACGCAACCAAATATAAAAAATTATGCTTTGAGAATGATATTGGTATTGTTAGGTTTAACGATATCGAGTAATACAATTGCACTATCAGCAATAACGGTAAAGACAATTCAAGGTAGTGCACCTTATTTAACGTTTGATGGAAAGGCGACTAAAGCAAATTCAACAGAAGATCTGTTGAGTATTACATTGTCTGATGGTAGGCAATATAGCATCCGTAATAATCCATCATCGGAAAATAATCCAATTGAGCTGCCTGCTGTAGATCAAAAACTGAAAGATATTAAGAAATTCATTCCCGAAGGGAAATCAGTAGTCACTTTAATAGATTTAATATCAACTAACAAATTTTGGGAAGATGATGATGGTGATGGTTCGATCTCTGTAACGGGTAATTTTACAATGACCGTGCAAGATGTTGATGGAAAAATAGTTAATGAGAATACAGAATTAAATGCATGTTATTCGCCTTATAAAATAACTTTAACGAGTGATAGTGGTATTTTATCTACCCAATACGGAGATCCAAGATCAACTGAGTTTAAAGGTGGAAGCGTTAGTTATTATCTAACACCTAAAGTTGCAGTTCCTTATGCATGCTTTGCTCAACCAACGTTAAAGTATAATGGAAATGTATTTATTGGTTATCGTGGTCCAGTTGAACAGTGGGATGACGATAAAGGCTTTAAACCGCAGGATATAAATTCCCCTGAATCAAATTTCCCAACTATAGGGGCCAAGGGGATGTACTTTGATTTAACGGTGGCAGGTGCATCGGCAAAAGAGTTAACTTACAGCAAATGGCCAACAGACTCAAGTATAGATTTAAGTATAAAACAAGGAAGCCGTTATAATATTGCTAAAGTAGAATTAACAGGGCCTAGCGATTCTAATAAAAGTCAAGCCTCATCAGTTGTTCCAACTTACTTTAATATTTACTCAGATAGAGCAAAGACAAACGTTATATATCGTTTTATGATAAGTAAATGGTTTGTTGCAAAACCGACTTATAGCGGAGGTTTAGAAGCAGCTAAAGCTTACTGTAGTAGTTTAGGAAATGGTTATAGGATTCCCCATATTGTTGAAATGACGAATGCAAATAATGATATTGTTGCTTGGGCAGGAGGATTACCAGGACAACCCAATAATTTCCAACGTCGGATTGGGGGAGGATTCTTTGCAGAGTGGGGGTATACGGATAATACATACTACACGAATAGTGATTTTATAAAGGATGATATCAATTTTGATTACTGGACTGCTGACCCTTTTCATGGGGGAGTACAAAATTATACTGTTTTTTCAAAGCAAGGTAATGTTGGGCACTATTATTTTGTGCATAATGAAACTAGAGTGGTGTGCGTACGTTAACTAGCTGTCACTACTCGTTGTTAAACGGCGAGTAGTGAATTGTGCAAACTAATTGGGTGAAATAGGCAAACAGCAAAAAACGGGTATAACGGGTAATTTGATCATGCTAGGTAATTTTATCGCCTTTTAGTGCATTATGCTTTAAATCCCTTTTATAAAGTAACATGACTAACTAATAGAACTTAATAAGGATATTAGTGCTCTTTGGTTTTTATTGATATCTAATTTATTAGCCGCCTAAAGAAAGATAGGCGGCATTGAGTGCATTTAAATTAAAACAGCAACCTTGTGCGGATAGTGCCTGAGACATTTTTTAGTTTATCAAGCAATTCCTCGGCTTTATCGGGATTGACTCTATCAATATCAATCACAACATAACCAATTTTGGCATCGGTTTGTAAATATTGCGCTGAAATATTAAGCCCTTGCTCAGCAAATAAGGTATTAATCGCGGTTAATACGCCCGGTTGATTACGGTGAATATTAATAAAGCGACTTGAGCCTTTAGCGGGTATTGGTAACGATGCTTCGGGAAAGTTAACCGCAGAAAGTGTTGCACCTGTATTAGAGTATTTTGCGAGTTTAGTGGTTACTTCAATGCCAATATTTTCTTGCGCTTCACTGGTTGAACCGCCAATATGAGGGGTGATAATGACATTGTCAAATTGGCACAATGGCGATTCAAATGGATCGTTGTTGCTAGCCGGTTCTGTTGGAAAGACATCAATTGCTGCACCACTAATTTTATCGGTTTGTAGTGCATGAGTTAATGCATCAAGGTCAATGACTTTACCGCGCGAAGCATTAATTAAAATAGCACCTTGTTTCATGGCGTCTATTTCGCTATCGCTTATCATTTTTATCGTTGTTGAATTTTCGGGTACATGCATTGAAACGATATCGCTTATCGCTAACAGCTCTTTCATTGATGACACTTGTTTAGCGTTGCCTAACGGTAATTTGGTTTCAATATCGTAAAAATAAACATTCATTCCTAACGATTCAGCTAGAATACTTAATTGGCTACCAATGTGTCCATAACCAATAATACCTAAATTCTTACCACGAGCCTCGTGTGAACCAGTAGCCATTTTATTCCATTTACCTCGGTGAGCTTTTGCATTGGCTTCGGGCACTCGGCGCAGTAGCAATACCGCTTCAGCTAAGACCAGCTCGGCAACAGATCGTGTATTAGAAAATGGTGCATTAAATACAGGAATCCCTTTCACCGTTGCCGCATCAAGATCAACCTGATTAGTGCCAATACAAAAGCAACCAATGCCAGCAAGTTTGGGGGCGGCATCAATAATATCTTTGGTTAATTGAGTTCTTGAGCGGATCCCAATAAAACGAGCATCTTTTAATGCCTGCTTAAGTTCTTCGGGCGATAATGCACTTTTATGGTACTCAATATTGGTAAAACCTGCCGATTTTAATATTTCTATGGCACTAGGATGAATACCCTCAAGTAATAAAAATTTGTTTTCATCTTTGGTTGACGTTTGAATAGTCATTATTTCCTCTCATTGCTTTCAGAATATAAATTGAGTCTTATAGTGATATAAAAGCAATAAATTTGATTATGATAAACAAATTTATTTTAGCTCTTTTACTCCCGAAGGTGTTCCTATAAGCGCAATATTTGCCCCTTTGTTGGCAAATAACCCAACCGTTACCACGCCAGCAATACTATTTATTCGATTTTCTAATTCTATGGGGTTGGCAATGATAAGGTCATGAACGTCTAAAATAACATTACCATTATCCGTTATGACGCCTTGGCGATAAATTGGTTTACCACCTAGTTTGAATAATTCACGAGCAACATAAGAGCGAGCCATTGGGATCACTTCAATGGGTAACGGGAATTTACCTAATACATCAACAACTTTTGATTCATCGGCAATACAAATAAATTGTTTGGCAATGGCTGAAACCACTTTTTCACGTGTTAAAGCAGCGCCTCCACCTTTAATCATTTGTAACTGGTGATTGATTTCATCAGCACCATCAACATAGATATCTAAACTATCTACTTCATTACAATCAAGAACAGTAATGCCATAGCTCTTTAATTTTTGTGTCGATGCTTCAGAGCTTGATACAGTACCTTTGATTTGATCTTTTATTGTAGCTAATGCATCAATAAAGTGGGATGCTGTCGAACCGGTTCCCACACCAACATAAGAGTCAGGCTTAATAAATTTCAATGCTGACCAGCCTACGGCTTTTTTTAATTCGTCTTGTGTCATGGTATCACCTATTTTTGAGGATACTTTTTCTTAAAAAAATAAAATTTTAAAAGCAAAATTATTGAAGATATGGCATAGTACCCAATTAGAAAGTAAAAATCATTAGGATTTTAAGAAAATATATCAATGTTTGATATGTTTAAAACTTATTGCGATGTTAAAGTAGCTTGAAGATTCAAGCAGTGATCAAATCATTAGTAAAGAGATTATGAAGCGTCCAGATTATAGAGCATTACAAGCATTAGATGCAGTGATAAAAGAACGAGGATTTGAGCGAGCAGCTGATAAGCTGTGTATTACACAACCCGCGGTATCGCAACGCATTAAGCAGTTAGAAAGCTTTTTTGGTCAACAACTATTAGTGAGAACCATTCCGCCAAAAGCAACCAAACAAGGCGAGCACCTTTTGGGGTTACTACACCAAGTTGAATTATTAGAACAACAATGGCTAGGTGATAATGAACAAAATACTACACCATTGTCATTGTCGATTGCGATTAATGCTGACTCTTTAGCAACATGGCTTTTACCTGCGTTAAAGCCTGTTTTAGATAAAAATATTTTACGTTTCGATATTCAAGTAAAAGATGAAGAGCATACTTTAGAATTGCTACGCTTAGGCACAGTCGTTGGTGCAATTAGTATTCAAGCTAACCCTTTACCAGGATGTTTGTCTGATTTATTAGGTGCATTAGACTATATTTTTGTTGCCTCTCCTGATTTTGCTAAAAAGTACTTTCCAAATGGTGTCACGCGATCGTCTTTACTTAAAGCGCCAGCGGTTGCATTCGACCATTTAGATGATATGCATCAGGCTTTTTTACAAGAAAATTTTAACCTTACCCCAGGTAGTGTGGTGTGTCATATCACCAGTTCATCTGAGGCGTTTGTGCAATTAGCTAAACAAGGCTCTGCGTGCTGTATGCTACCAAAGTTACAGATTGAACAAGAGCTGAAGAATGGTGAATTGGTTAATTTAACAGAAGGGCTATATCAAAGGCGTATGCTATATTGGCATCGTTTTGCACCTGAAAGCAGTGTCATGCAAAATATTTCTGAAACGTTGATTTGTTATGCAAAAAATACATTATCACAACCTTAGCTTCAAATCACAAATAAATAATAGTTAAGTGAGATGATGTTATATTAAAACGCTGCTTACCTAAAACTTCTTTGACAAAATAAACACTTGATTTAAAGAGCTGAAGATATGAGCCAATTAAAAAACGATCGTTATTTGCGTGCATTGCAATGTTTACCTGTTGATTACACCCCTATTTGGATGATGCGTCAAGCTGGACGCTATCTGCCGGAGTATCGTCAGTTAAGAGCAAAAGTGGGCGATTTTATGACTATGTGCCAAACACCTGAATTAGCTTGTGAAGTGACGCTACAGCCATTAAAACGCTTTGATCTTGATGCTGCTATTATTTTTTCTGATATTTTGACCATTCCTGACGCTATGGGGCTGGGTTTGCACTTTGAAGCGGGTGAAGGTCCTAAATTTGCTAAAACAATATCCTGTTTATCTGATATTGAGCAATTACCGATCCCTGATCCTGAGCAATCGCTTAAGTATGTAATGGATGCGATTCGTTTAACCAAAAAAGAGCTTAATGGTAAGGTTCCATTAATTGGCTTTTCGGGTAGCCCATGGACATTAGCAACTTACATGGTAGAAGGCGGCAGTAGTAAAGCTTTTACTAAAATTAAACGCTTACTTTATAGCAAACCTAAAGTATTACATTTGCTGCTCGAAAAGCTCGCTGAAAGCGTCGCTTTGTATTTAAACGCCCAAATCGAAGCTGGGGCACAATCGATAATGATATTTGATACATGGGGTGGTGTATTGAGCCATCAGAGCTATCAAACGTTTTCGCTGCATTATATGCAACTTATCTTATCAAAATTAAAACGAGGCATTAAAACTGACGATATCAGCTCATATGTTCCTGTTACGCTTTTTACAAAGGGGGGGGGGCTGTGGTTAGATAGTATTGCCAACACAGGTTGTGATGCGATTGGTGTTGATTGGAGCGTTAATTTGCGCGATATTCACCAAAAAGGAAAAATTGCGATACAAGGTAATTTGGATCCGTCAGTCCTCTATGCTAGCAAATTAATAATCGAGTCTAATGTTGATGCCGTTCTGAAAGAATTTGGTGCTTATAATGGGCATATTTTTAATTTAGGTCACGGTATTCATCAAGATATTCCTGTAGAACATGTGCAGTATTTGATTGATGCTGTGCATCAACGGTCCCAAAAGGTTTTGTCATGATTAAAAATCCAGTCCAATTAAGATTAGCAAAGTTAGCCCCTTGGCAGCAACGTTTGTTTATGGTTTGTTTATGTGAACGTATGTACCCGAATTTGGTTTTTTATTGTCAACAACAACATACCGAAGAAGTCGCTAAAAGCTACAAAAAAATACTGGATTTAGTCTGGGAATCACTATTAGTTGAAGAGGCAAAAATCAATTTTGATTTACAACTTGAAAAATTAGAAGCTATCATTCCAACGGTAACAGATGACAGTCCTTATATGATTTACCCCGCTATCGATGCTTGTCAGGCGCTTGGTGAGGTTTTACACTCTTATTTGAGTGGTGAAATGGCTGATCATACCGCTAAAGTAAGTAGCATATCGGCAACCACCATTGCTGAATTTGAAATGACTAAAACTAATGTTAATCTTTCACCAGATGCGCAACAAACTTTACCCAGTGTGATTGATGAATTTGATTTACAGTGGGAGATATTACGATTATTACGTGATGAAAATAATGAGATGATTGAGCTGATAAAAGGCTTAAAAGATGAAATTCGAGCATCTGGAGTAAGTAATATTGGTGTTTTTTTGTGCGGTTAAGCGGTTTAAAGTGTAATTTTTTTATTTTTTATTAAATTTTTCTTTAATATTAGATGAATATAGACTACATTTAACCGCAATGTAATCTAAACACTGTTTACAGTAGCGAAGCTAAATTTTAGCTTTGTTTATAATGTTAACTTTAACAATAAAATAATATGTAAGGATATATCCATGAATAAAACAGAACTTGTCGACGCTATTGCTAGCAAAGCTGATATTACTAAAGTAGCTGCTAAAACAGCATTGGAAGCTACATTAGCTGCTATTACTGAATCATTAAAAGCAGGTGAGCCAGTTCAATTAGTTGGTTTCGGTACATTCAAAGTCAACGAGCGTAAAGCACGTACTGGTCGTAACCCGAAAACAGGTAAAGAAATTAAAATTGAAGCAAGCAAAGTGCCTGCATTTGTATCAGGTAAAAGTTTAAAAGAAGCAATCAAATAAGTTTGCTGCCTTTCTGTCGATTTTATTGATGGGAGTTATTTTAAGGTCATGAGCATATTTTCATGACCTTGTCGCTTTAATTTGTTATTTCATTATTTTTGTATCAATTAAAAAAATAAAATACGCATATCAAAGAACGTCGATTATTTTCATTTTCTGCTTCATCATCATCTTAACGAATCTACCCTATAAATCTTATTAAATATGAATGTGATCAATCATGTTTAATAGTGATATCAGTCAATTGGGCTTGCAATATATCAGTTAGATCTTGAGGTGCAATTTCAATTTCTAACCCTCTTCTACCGCCTGATATAAACATGGTTTTGTGTTGGTTGGCGCTACTGTCAATGAGTGTAAAAAGTTGTTGTTTTTGACCTAATGGGCTAATTCCACCCACCAAATACCCCGTTACCTTTTGGGCTAAATTAGCATCGGCTAAATCTATTTTTTTACAGTTTAGCCTCTGTGCTACTTTTTTTAAATCTAAATGCTCATTAACAGGTAATACGCACACCGCTAATGTTTTATTATTACCATTTAAATTGACAATCAGCGTTTTAAATATTTGTGATGCGGTGACATTTAAACTGGGATCGAGTTTATCAACCGCTTCTTGCCCATAGTTAGTTTGGTTGGGATCGTGTTTATATTGGTGGATATTAAATTTGATTTTTAACTTTTTAAGTAAATCAATTGCAGGAGTCATAGTTTTTATCCAATAGATTTAGTTAAATCAAAATAGTATAGGGAAAATGATATCCTTACCAAAATAAAGTTGGGAAGGATATGAATAACAATTAAAGAATTAATTTGTGGTCTTCTTGATTTTTATCATCATTGTTAGGCGGTGCTACTGAGTTAGATGCACTATTTGCTAGCGTATAAAGACGATAGAAGAAGCTAGTAACAAAAGCATCAAAAAAGATACTACAGAAAGAGAAGATTGTATCAAGGACAAAATTGTCACTATCAAATGCAATAGCTAATCGAGCAAAAGCCATCACAAATGCTAGGTAGATTAATACCATCAAAATAGCTGAGCGCCACTGTGTTTTTGATAACTGAATGCTTAATGAAAGTGAGTCAAGAATATTGCTTTGATTAGGCTCAACCAGCGAAGCAAAAAAGAAGTTACAAAAGATAACTAAAATTAGGGTTGGAATTAGTAGTACTAAAAAAATTAATATAAAAATAAGTGCCTTAGGTAAAAACAAATTTAGACTAATAAGCACTATAGATAACATAAATGAGACTAAAAATATAAAGACGCCAATGATAAGATAAAAAATAATAATTTTTAATGTATTTGATAACGCTTTAGATAGTAATAGATTAAAATTAAGTTTATCGCTGATATAAAGGTTAGAAATTGTTGCTATACTAATTGCTTTTAAAATAATGCCAATTAACAATGTTAACATCACGAATAAAACATAGTTAGTTAAATTTCGTGAAAAATAGATTTGTTCAACTAGATTTTGTTTGTCAAAGAAAGAATTAAAAAACGCATGAATTAAAGCTAGCGTTATACTAACAAGAACAAATTGCGTAATACGATTACAAATAAAATTGCGAGTTTGTGTAAAAGTTAAAGAAAAAGGGATTTGTTTTTGCATTTCTATATAAGTTCCTTATAGGTGGTAACAACTTTAGTTACCACAATTTATAATATAAATAATCAAGCTTCTAAGCTAAGCTTGCAATAATGAAATATCAGCGACTTTTAAGAATAGGTTTTGTAGCTTTTTCAACAGTGCTAATCGATTAAGTTTAATTTTTTCATCGTCAACCATAACCATGACTGAATCAAAAAATGCGTTTACAGTGTCTTTTAGCGACGATAATTCAACTAACGCATCTTGATAACGACCTTGGTTAAAATAAGGCGTAAGTTTATCGGTTAAAATTGCCAATTTTTTAGCTAATTCGCCTTCAGCGCCTGCTTCTAGCAAGGCTGCATTGATCTGCTCTGGAATAGCTATCTCGGCTTTAGATAAGATATTTGATACTCGTTTATTCGCTTCTGCTAATGATGAGGATTCTGGCAAGGTTCTAAAGTGAGTGACTGCTTTAATGCGCGCATCAAAATCAGCTGGTTTTGTTGGATTAAGCGCTAAAACCGCTTGAATAGTATCAATAGCAAAGCCTTGTTCTTGATACCAAGCGCGGAAACGACCTTGCATAAAATTAACAATATCTTCAACTACATTTTTATTATTCAGTTTTTCGCCATATAACGATGTGGCATAATTTGCTAATTCAACAAGATCTAACGGCAATACTTTCTCAACAATGATGCGTAATATTCCAATAGCCGCTCTGCGCAATGCAAAAGGATCTTTGTCACCTTTAGGATGCTGACCGATGCCAAAAATACCCGCTAAGGTATCCATTTTTTCAGCAATAGAAACCGTACAAGAAACCACAGTACTTGGTAACTCATCACCAGCAAAACGTGGTTTATATTGTTCTTCAATTGCAGTAGCTACTTCAATATTTTCGCCGTCTTTAAGCGCTAAATAGCGCCCCATAATACCTTGTGTTTCAGGAAATTCGAAAACGGTATTGGTTACTAAATCGCATTTAGTTAATTTACCTGCTCGTTTCGCTTGTTCAATATTTGCGCCAATTTTTTCAGCAATAAAGCCGGATAGTAGCTCAATGCGAATTGATTTCTCTTTAACTGTTCCAAGCTGTTGTTGGAATAAGACTGTTTCAAGGCGAGGCAAGCGATCTTCTAAACGCTGTTTTAAATCGGTTTGGTAAAAGAATTCAGCATCAGCAAGGCGTGGGCGAACCACTTTTTCATTACCCGAAATCACAACTTGTGGATCTTTCGATTCAATATTCGCCACAAAAATAAAGTTTGGTAATAATTTGCCTTGTTTATCATAAACAGGAAAGTATTTTTGATCGCCTTTCATGGTATAAACCAGTGATTCGGCTGGAACTTGTAAAAATCGCTCTTCAAATTTAGCGGTTAGTACAACAGGCCATTCAACGAGAGAACAGACTTCTTCAAGTAGCGTGTCAGTTAAATCAGCCTTACCATGAAGTTTAGCCGCTTCGCTTTCGGCTTGTTGCTTAATCATAGCTTTTCGCTTGCCATAATCAGCAATGACTTTACCACGCTGTTCTAAAATGTCGGGATATTGATCGGCATTATCGATAGTGAACTCTTGTTCTCCCATAAAACGATGACCACGAATAATTCGGTTTGATTCAATATCTAAAATTGTACCTGTTACAATCTCATCCCCATAAAGCATTGTGACCGTATGGCATGGGCGAATAAATTCGACTTGACGAGCAGCCCAACGCATTGGTTTAGGGATAGGTAATTTGCTTAATGCCGTTTTAACCATATCACATAAAAGATTGACTACTGGTTGACCTTTTTGATTGTGAGTATAAGAAAGCCATTCGCCTTTATCGGTTTTTATACGCTGGGCTTGATCAACCGTAATACCACAACCTCGTGCCCAACCTTCGGCCGCTTTAGTTGCATTACCATTGGCATCAAATGCCGCACTGATCGCCGGACCGCGTTTAACAATTTGGCTATCGGGTTGTGTGTTATTTAAATTTAAGACTTTTAACGCTAAACGGCGAGGAGATGCATACCAAAGTACTTCGCCATGTTCTAAATTGGCATTATCAAGCTGCTGTATAAAATTAGCCGCAAAGCTTTCTGCTAAAGTGCGGAGTGATTTTGGTGGTAACTCTTCGGTACCAATTTCCACTAAAAATGTTTTTTGCATAATCTTTTAATTCCTACTTTGATGCACTTTCGTTAGACTGTGAATTTTGACACATAGGAAATCCAAGTGCTTCACGTGATGCGTAATAGGCTTCCGCCACCATTTTGGTTAATGTTCTGATGCGTAAAATATAACGTTGTCGCTCAGTCACTGAAATCGCTTTACGTGCATCAAGTAAATTAAAACAGTGGGCGGCTTTTAAAATACGTTCATAAGCTGGTAATGGAAGTGGTTTTTCTAACTCAAGCAAAAATTTTGCTTCTTTTTCGTGTTGCTCAAAACAATAAAATAAAAATTCAACATTCGCATATTCAAAATTATAAGTGGATTGCTCAACTTCGTTTTGGTGAAATACATCGCCATAAGTGGTTTTACCAAATACACCATCGCTCCAAACTAAATCATAAACGCTATCCACTCCTTGAATATACATCGCTAAGCGTTCAAGCCCATAAGTGATTTCACCAGTAACAGGCTTACATTCAAGTCCACCAACTTGTTGAAAGTAAGTAAATTGGGTTACTTCCATCCCATTTAACCAAACTTCCCAACCTAGCCCCCATGCCCCGAGTGTTGGGTTTTCCCAGTTATCTTCCACAAAACGGATATCATTAATAGTTGGATCGAGCCCTAGCTCTTTTAATGAACCTAAATAAAGCTCTTGAATATTATCTGGAGATGGTTTTAAGATAACTTGAAATTGGTAATAATGTTGTAACCTATTTGGGTTTTCACCATAGCGACCATCAGTTGGCCTACGTGATGGCTGAACATAAGCTGCATTTATCGGTTCTGGGCCTAATGCGCGTAAACAGGTCATAGGGTGAGAAGTCCCCGCACCCACTTCCATATCTAAAGGCTGAATCACTGTACAGCCTTGATTCGCCCAGTAATCTTGTAACGTAAGAATTAACCCCTGAAAGGTTTTGACATTAAACTTTTGCATGATGTTATCTTTATGGTTGAATTGATATTTCGACTATTTAAATAGTGCTATAGTTTATACTTTTTATCAATACTTGTGAAATGCCTAATTTTATTCTATTTGATATATTGCCTAATTGGATTGAAGTTGTTAAAAAGACATAAAAGGCTACCCAATAAACAAATGTCGTGTTTTATAATTCATTGATTTAAATAAAAATAAAAATCAAATAAAATCAATATGTTTTCTGAATGTTTTTAGGGGAAAAATGGAGGGATTAAGAATTTTGTGGATAAAATTAACGGTTGATGAAAATTCGCTGCTTATTGATTTTTATGATAAAAAAAACATACCATATGCATGGTTGCCGAATGTTGTCTACAGCCACCAGGCTTTGTTGCGCGGTTTTAATACACTAGCACTAATTTGTTCCCGATAAAATGGTATCTCACCAAATATCCCTGTTTGGTGGGCGCAACTCCAATTCTGATGCCAATAAAAATAGTTTTAATAACTTTTTAGTGATACAAAAGGATTCAGTTTTTATAAAAGGTAAAAAAATTAAATAAAATCAATTGCTTTTCTGAATGTTTTTTGCGTATAATTAAGGTTATTTTGGGAATTGGGTGAGGTGTATAAAAATACCCTAAGCCAAAGTAGCCAAAATAACTAATTTTATACCTAAACACAAATGTACGTGAAAGTTTTGATAATGCTTTCTAGTTTTATTAGAAATCTAAGTAAAGCAAAATTACATTACCAATATTCTATTCCACGTACTATTTTTCTCTCTATATTCACCAATTTTGTTTCCGCATTTTCTTCATTATCGTCTGTTAAAATTCTTGTTGCGGCTGTCCAATCTCCATACTCATTCCTATTATGATAAGATGATATAATCTTACCTTTTTATCACCCAAAATAGTTGTAATGCTTTCTAATAAACCATCAGAGTAAGTACCAATAGTTTGTTTTTTTAATATGTCTTGAATAAGGGGGGATATTCAATAATTGGAGAATATTCATTAAACGCCTGTATTCGATCAAACTTTGTTTTATTATCACATCCTATTAATGTAATAACAAAGCAGCTGATGAAGATAAATTTACCGATGCTCTTCATTCCGTAATTCCTTAAGCTTTTATTGTCATTAATCATTCAAAAATAAACCCGCTTGCAATCAGCGGGTTTATTAATTTAATAGTAAATGATTATTAAACGTCTAAATAATCCAATATTCCTTCGGCTGCTTTTCGTCCTTCGCTAATAGCAGTGACTACTAGATCAGAGCCACGAACAGCATCGCCGCCAGCAAAGATTTTGGGATTGCTGGTTTGATAACTGTTAGCTTCTGGCGCGATGATTCGGCCTTGTGGGTCAAAATTAACACCATGCTCAGTCAGCCAAGGCATGGCATGGGGTTTGAAGCCAAATGCCATTATTACGGCTTCGGCAGGTAGAATAAATTCAGAACCTTCAATAATAATTGGTGAGCATCGTCCTTTTTCATCAGGTTCACCAAGTTCAGTTTTGACCATTCTTACCCCCGTTACTTGCCCTGTACCATTAATTTCAATACTTAAGGGTTGGACATTGAATTGGAAGTTTGCACCTTCTTCTTTGGCGTTTTTGACTTCTCGTTTTGAGCCTGGCATATTGGCTTCATCTCGGCGATAGGCGCAGGTGACTTCGCTTGCTCCTTGGCGAATAGATGTTCGTATACAGTCCATTGCTGTATCACCACCACCTAATACCACAACACGCTTACCTTTCATGTCAATGTATGGTGTATCTTGGGTTTGTGGGTGATTCATAAGATGCTTTGTATTGGCTATTAAAAATGGTAAGGCATCATAAACACCGTTGGCATCTTCATTTTTTAGTCCTGCACGCATGGATTGATAGGTACCAGCACCGACAAAAACGGCATCAAATTCATTAATCAAATCATTTAATTGAATATTTTTGCCGACTTCAGTATTGAGACGGAATTCAATACCCATTTCAGTAAATATACGTCTGCGATTGATTAATACGTCTTTATCAAGTTTGAAGGCAGGAATCCCAAATGTAAGTAATCCACCAATTTCAGGATGACGATCGAAGACGATAGGCGTTACACCATTGCGCACTAATACATCGGCACAAGCAAGACCAGCAGGACCAGCTCCAATTACGGCAACTTTCAATCCTGTTTTTTCGACATTGGATAAATCAGGTTTCCATCCCATTTTAAACGCGGTATCTGTTATATAACGTTCAATATTGCCAATGGTGACAGCACCAAATTCTGCATTTAAAGTACATGATCCTTCACAAAGGCGATCTTGTGGGCAAACGCGTCCACATACTTCAGGCAAGCTATTGGTTTGGTGAGATAGTTCAACCGCTTCTAATATTTTACCTTCATTAACCAATTTTAACCAATTTGGGATATAGTTATGTACAGGGCAACGCCATTCACAATAAGGATTGCCACAAGCTAGGCAGCGATCTGCTTGCGCTTGGGATTGTGAGGCGGAAAAGCCTTCATAAATTTCAACAAATTCTATTTTGCGAATGTTTAGCGATTTTTTGGGCGGTTCAACACGTTGTAAATCGATAAACTGGTAAACATTTTGACTCATTTCGTGCTCTCCTTACTTACTGTGCTTGAATGCGTAGTTCTGCTGATGAGCGGCTACGGTGCCCTAATAAGGCTTTGACATCACTGGATTTAGGTTTGACTAAGACAAATTGTTTAGCAAAGTCATCCCAATTAGCTAAAATGTCCTCAGCTCGTGATGAATGCGTAAGTTGAGCATGTTCCATGATTAAACCACGCAAATGTTCTTCGTGGATAGAGTAATCAGCAACATTGAGCAATTCTATGAGTTCTTTGTTAATGCGTTTATGGAAATCACCGTCTGCATCTAAGATATAAGCAAAACCACCAGTCATTCCTGCACCAAAGTTAATGCCTGTTTTTCCTAACACGCAGACAATACCGCCAGTCATATATTCACAGCCATTATCACCTATTCCTTCAACCACACTAATTGCGCCTGAGTTTCGCACAGCAAAACGTTCACCCGCGCGACCGGCAGCAAATAGTTTGCCGCCTGTTGCACCATATAAACAGGTATTTCCGGCAATAGTTGCTTCATGGCTTAAAAATGCCGAACCTTGTGGTGGACGAATAACAATACGCCCACCGGTCATACCTTTACCAACATAATCATTCGCATCACCAGTTAGCGTTAAGTCTACGCCACCAGCATTCCATACGCCGAAGCTTTGACCAGCAGTCCCATTAAAATTGAGCGAAATAGGATCAGTCGCTAAACCTTGATCGCCATATTTTTTGGCAATATAGCCAGATAAGCTAGTGCCCACAGAACGGTCAGTATTTTGAATGTCAAAATAGAAACTTTTGCTTTGGCGATTATCAACACATTGTTGCGCTTGTGTGATGATCTCTTTATTTAGTACACCTTTATCAAATGGCTTATTGTCTTCAACGCAATAAACTGGTTTACCATCAATTGGTTTTGCTGTTTTTAGCAATCCTGATAGATCCAATTTTTGTTGTTTGGCGGTGATCCCTTCAAGTTCTAATAGTAGATCTGTGCGCCCAATTAGATCGACAATACGACTTACGCCAAGTTCTGCCATGACTTCTCGAGTATTACGAGCAATAAAGCGGAAGTAATTCATCGCTTTTTCAGGCAGGCCGTGATAGTGCTCACTACGTAATTTTTCGTCTTGCGTTGCAACGCCAGTTGCACAGTTATTTAAGTGACAAATACGTAGATATTTACACCCTAAAGCAACCATAGGACCTGTACCAAATCCAAAGCTCTCAGCACCTAAAATAGCAGCTTTTACAATATCAGCACCTGTTTTTAAGCCGCCGTCAACTTGCAGGCGTATTTTGTGACGTAACCCATTGGTAACTAATGATTGTTGTGTTTCAACCAATCCAAGTTCCCAAGGTGAACCGGCGTATTTTACCGAGGTTAATGGGCTAGCCCCTGTGCCACCGTCATAACCTGAAATAGTAATTAAATCGGCATAGGCTTTAGCAACGCCTGTTGCGATGGTACCAACACCGGGTTCAGATACGAGTTTAACCGAAATCATGGCGTGTGGATTGATCTGTTTTAAATCAAAGATTAGTTGTGCCAAATCTTCAATCGAGTAAATATCGTGATGTGGTGGTGGTGAAATTAATGTCACACCGGGTACAGAAAAGCGTAATTTTGCAATATATGGTGTGACTTTGTCGCCTGGTAATTGACCGCCTTCACCTGGTTTTGCGCCTTGTGCTACCTTTATTTGGATAACATCAGCACTCATTAAGTAACTTGGTGTTACGCCAAAACGACCAGATGCAACTTGTTTTATACGTGAAACTTTTATGGTGTTGTAACGTGCAGGATCTTCCCCCCCTTCCCCTGAATTGGAAAATCCGCCTAGTGTATTCATCGCTGTGGCAAGGGATTCGTGCGCTTCTGGACTTAGTGCTCCAATGGACATGGCTGCTGAATCAAAGCGTTTAAATAATGACTCTTCGGGTTCGACTTGCTCAAGCAGTATGGCTGCATTTTCAGGTGGATTGAGTTTTAATAAATCGCGTAATGTGGTAATAGGGCGATGATTAACAATATCAGCATAACGTTTGTAATCTTCATAATTGCCATTATTGACCGCTTTTTGTAGTGACTGCACAACATCAGGGTTATAGGCATGATATTCGCCACCATGAACAAATTTAAGTAGTCCACCTTGTTCTAATGGTTTTCTTTTTAACCATGCACTTTTCGATAAGTTAAATTGGTCTTGCGTAAAATCATCAAAATTAGCGCCACTAATGCGGCTAGTGACACCTTGGAAACAAAGTTCAACCACATCTTTATGTAAACCAACGGCTTCAAACAGTTTTGAGCAACGATAAGATGCGACTGTTGAAATGCCCATTTTGGACATAATTTTATATAAACCTTTATTAATCCCATTGCGGTAATTAACTATCGCTTCACGATGAGATTTGTTTATTGTGCCATTATCCACCATTTGGGATAAGGTTTCATAGGCTAAATAAGGGTAAATTGCTGTTGCACCAAAACCAAGAAGTACGGCAAAGTGGTGAGGATCACGACAACTTGCCGTTTCAACAATAATATTGGCATCGCAACGTAAATTCTTTTCAACTAAGCGTTGCTGAACAGCCCCAACTGCCATAGGTGCTGGAATTGGTAGACGGTCGGGAGCAATATTTTTATCTGATAAAATCAGTAATACGGTGCCATTGCGAACTTTTGTTTCAGCATCACCGCATAATTGTTCAATCGCGTCACGTAAGCTACCATCAATTTCATAAGTGATATCTAATGTTTCTGATTTGTAGTAACGTGATTCTAGCGCCGTTAATTGTTGTAGATCCGAATACACTAAAACAGGATATTTAAAAGCAACTCGATGCGCTTGGCCTTCTGCCTCGGCAAACACGTTCATTTCACGACCAATACTGGTTGAAAGTGACATAACGTGCGATTCGCGTAGTGGATCGATAGGTGGGTTAGTAACTTGCGCAAATTTTTGGCGGAAATAATCATAAATTGATCGAGGTTTATTTGATAATACCGCAAAAGGTGTATCATCGCCCATTGAGCCAGTAGCTTCTTGACCATTTTCGCCAAGTACTCGGATGCATTGATCGAGTTCTTCAGCACTATAACCAAACTGTTTTTGGTAGGTTGCTAGTAATGTATCATCATAATCGCGCGAACCGATGCTATCATCGGGTAAGCTTTCAAATGGGATTAGTTGCTTAACATTTTTTGTCATCCATTCTTTATAAGGATGACGTTTTTGTAAATCATTGTCGGTTTCATCAGATTGTAAAATGCGGCCTTCTTCCGTATCGATAACTAACAATTCACCTGGACCAACACGTCCTTTAGTAACTACTTCGTCGGGCTGATAATCCCAAATACCAATTTCAGAGGCACAGGTGATAAGTTTGTCTGTGGTAATAACATAACGTGCAGGGCGTAATCCATTACGATCTAAGTTACATGCCGCATAACGACCATCAGACATAACAATGCCAGCAGGCCCGTCCCAAGGCTCCATATGCATTGAGTTGAAATCGAAAAAGGCACGCAGGTCTTCGTTCATGTCAGGATTATTTTGCCATGCAGGTGGAACCAATAAGCGCATAGCTCGTACAATATCCATTCCTCCTACAAGAAATAGCTCTAGCATGTTATCTAATGAACTTGAATCAGAGCCCGTTACATTAACAAACGGGGCGGCATCTTGTAAGTCTGGAATGAGTGGCGTTTTAAATTTGTATGAGCGCGCTTTTGCCCATTGGCGGTTACCTTCGATGGTATTGATTTCACCATTATGCGCCAGATACCGAAAAGGTTGCGCTAACGGCCAACGTGGCACGGTATTAGTTGAGAACCTTTGATGGAATAAACAAATAGCCGTTTCCATGCGAATATCAGCCAAATCTAAATAGAATCGAGGTAAATCTTTAGGCATACACAAGCCTTTATAGATATTGACCTGATTGGAGAAGCTACAAACGTAAAATGTATCGTCTTTCACCCGTTTTTCAATTCGACGACGCACCATATATAAACGACGCTCTAAATCGATTTTAGTCCAACCAGCAGGGGCGTTAACAAACACTTGTTCGATTTTTGGTAGTGATGATAATGCTATTTCGCCAAGTACGCTTTTATCAATCGGTACTTCGCGCCAACCTAAAATAGATAAGGTTTCTTCAGCGAGTTCTTGTTCAACAATATCACGGCTAGCTTGTGCTTCAGTTTCATTTTGGCTTAAAAATAACATACCAACGGCGTAATTGGTCGCTAATCGCCAACCTGCATCTTGTGCTACTAATTTAAAAAAACGGTCGGGTTTTTGCAATAAAAGACCACAACCGTCGCCAGTTTTGCCATCAGATAAAATGGCGCCACGGTGTTGCATTCTGGCTAAGCCATGAATTGCAGTACGCACCACTTTATGACTTGGTTGCCCTTCAATGTGAGCAATTAGCCCAAATCCGCAGTTATCTTTTTCATGATGCTGGTTATATAACATATCATTGCCTCTAATTCATCGCTTTTATAATTTGAGAAGGTATAGGCATTAATCCCATATTAGGTGTGAAGTTAATTAAAAATCAGTTTTTGGTCAAATAAATATTACTTATAACTTAATTTTTTGATAACTAAGACTAAACTTATTAATAAAACTAATAAGTGGTAGTTGTGTATTTACTAGGGGTATTTACACAAAAATTTACTTTTTAGGTTATATATTTGTAAAAAATATTCAGGATTCTATACCGTTTGGTGGTTATTTGGGAATTTACAATATCTATCTGTTAAAATATTTGATAACTATCATATCAATTAAAAATTCACTAAACCTGCTTGCCTACAAAAAATGGAAAAGCCGAAAGCGTGATACGTAATTTCATGGTGATGTTGTATAATCAATAAAATAGTAGTTATGTAAAAGATAAAAAAACAAAAATTAATTAATTTTAAGTAAAAGACCTTATGTATTGTTAGATGATTATTTTAATCATCGGGTGTAAACAATCCAGTATTTTTATACACAGCGACTATAAGTGACAATTGTTATGCTGTTATAATTTGTTATCTTTTATTTTTAATCTATCAATAATGCAAACTAAAATTACAATTGTAGGTGCTGGCGCTGCTGGGCTTTTTTGTGCTGGCTTACTCGGTCAAAAAGGGTACGATGTTACCGTGATTGATAATGGTAAAAAACGAGGACGTAAAATCTTAATGTCTGGCGGGGGTAAATGTAACTTTACTAACTTGTCGATTGAACCGAGTAATTATATTTCTGACAATCCGCATTTTTGCAAATCGGCTTTAAAACGATTTACCCAGTGGGATTTTATTCAATTGGTGAATCAATATTATATTGCCTATCACGAAAAAGAGCATGGACAATTATTTTGCGATAATTCAGCGCAAGATATTGTTGATATGTTATTAAAAGAGTGTCAAAAAGGGCATGTTAAGTTTATGATGCAGACCCAAGTTGAAGATATTGATAGTGATGGGCAAAGATTTAAATTACATACCTCTCAAGGTATGATTGATAGTGACAATCTTATTATTGCAACTGGTGGTTTATCTATGCCAGCTCTCGGTATGACTTCAATAGGTTATAAAATTGCTGAAAAATTTGCCATCCCAGTTGTGCCTGTGAAAGCTGGACTTGTTCCGTTTACGTTGCATAAACCTTTACTTGATGTGTTATCAACCTTGTCTGGTATTGCGGTACCAGTTGAAGTATCTAATGAACGAATCAGCTTCAAAGAAAATTTATTATTTACTCACCGAGGGCTTTCTGGACCAGCGATTTTACAATTGTCGAGTTATTGGCAAGCTGGTGAATCAATCACTATTAATTTATTACCTGAATTAGCATTTGAATCATCGTTTAAACCATTATTAGCACAAAATCGTAATCAAACTATAAAAAATTGCTTAGCACAGATTTTACCGAAAAGGCTTATTGAAGCATTAATACAATTAAATTTAATGGACGATTTAACGGTGAAACAGCTTACTCCTAGGCAACAGCAGCAACTTTATTACAATCTAACACACTGGAAAATTACTCCAAATGGAACAGAAGGTTATCGTACTGCCGAAGTAACACTGGGTGGTATAAGCACTGATGCGTTATCCTCCAAAACTATGGCGGTTAAAACACTTCCTAACCTCTATTTTATTGGTGAGGTGGTTGATGTTTCGGGGTGGCTCGGAGGTTATAATTTCCAATGGGCATGGAGTAGTGCATTTGCATGTGCTCAGGCGTTTAATTGATCGTTTTTGATGCTTAAAATTAAGCATCAATTACCCCCATCTGAATATGATACTTTTTGACTTTATATTGTAATGTTGTGCGTGAAATATTTAAGTTTTTTGCCGCCGTTATAATTTTGCCATTAGCTTGATTCAATGCGTCAATAATCAGTTGCCGTTCAAAGTTTTCAACTTGTTCGGTTAAGTTACCTCCATTAGGAGATGTTTGAACAACTGTTTCATTGTGCTTATTTGTATTATCATCTTCAGACTGTGGTTTATTAAGCTCAAATAGTTCTTCATCAAGGGTAATATGCTGTAATTCACCTGATTTGTTTTGTAATACCATGCTTCTGACAATGGCATTTTCAAGCATACGCACATTACCAGGCCAATGTGCTGACATTAATTGTTGTAGTGCTTGTTTACTGATACCACTAATGACTATATTTACATCGTTTTTATGTTTATCAATAAAATAACGAGCTAAAACGGGAATATCTTCTGTTCGGTCTCGCAAAGCAGGAAGTTTAATTAAACCAACGTTTAATCGATAAAATAGATCGCCTCTTATTTTTCCCGTTTTTAGCAACTCTGTCGGTGATTCATTCATGGCGGCAACGATACGAACATCTGAATGTTGTTCTTTACTACCACCCAATGGCCAATAGGTTTTCTCTTGTAGAAATCGTAATAGCTTACTTTGCATATCAAAAGGCATTGCATTAAGTTCATCAAGAAACAGTGTGCCTCCGTTAGCTAGCGCTAAATAACCCTGACGGTTTTCGGCCCCCGTAAACGCACCTTTGACTGTGCCAAATAAAGTGCTTTCAATCAAGGTAGTTGGTAACGCACCACAATTAAGTGAGATGAAAGCTTTGTCACGGCGTTGACTTGTCTGGTGTATTAAGCGAGCAAACAGTTCTTTACCTGTTCCTGTTTCACCTACAATTAGTACAGGAACATCATTGCGTCCTAAAATATTGGTTTGGTCAATCACTTTCTGCATTTTTTCCGAAACAAAAACAATATCGGGCAAAGGCTGTTCTTTATTGTGGTATAACTTACTATGTAATTTAAAAACTTGATCTTGCAAATGTCTAACCGTTGATAAGTTTCGGCCTATCTCAATGGCACCAATGATTTCTTCTTTATTATTATAAAGCGGAACAGTTGTATGCAAATAATCAACCAACTTACCAACATGGTTATAATAAGTTTGGTAGTTATCTTGGTATTCTTTACCAAGTTGCAAAGCTTGCAACATAGTACTATCTTCTTTTTTTAAGTTGGGGTAAACCTCAAGCATGGGGTTACCAATAGCTTGCTCTTTAGGGTAGCCATCGAGTTCTGCACTTTCCTGATTGTAATAAATATAATTGCCATTTTTATCAATAATAGCTATCGGTTGATGGATTAAATCAAAAAAATGTTTAAATATTTCCAATGCTTGTAATAACTCAGGATCAATGGTCATGATATTAGTACCTTTTTATGTTTGGATTATTTACTAAATTTTGCTTCGTTTAATTTAAATGCTTTTCGGCCATCATCAAAAAATGACAAATTTTTGTCATAAAAACATATTTTGTACTAAATGACTAATTTTAATTTTGGGGCTAAACTTATTAACTAATTGATTATATTTGATTCTAATTTTGGCATGCTGATTGCATTACCAGTGAGAAGCCTGTTACATATTTCTATATACTAAATTAACTGGAGGTCATATGTCTGACTCAATTATGTCAAATTATAACAAATTACGTACTAATCTTGTAACAAAAGATCGTCGCTTTAGTGCTCAAAATGGCAAATTATGTTTTGATGGGGTTAATTTAGAAGAATTAGCCAAAAAATATCCAACTCCTTTTTATGTGTTTTCTGAGAAAGAAATTGATCGCAATGTTCAAGAAATAAAAGGTGCATTTAAGGCTCATCCAAATACAAAAATCTTCTATGCCTCAAAAACCTGCTCAGTTATGGGGGTGCTTAAGGCGATTAAAGATGCAGGTATTTATGCCGAAGCAAACTCGATGTTTGAAGTGCGTAAATGCTTAGAAATAGGCTTTAGTGGTAGCCAAATTGTGTTTAACGGCGTGGTAAAAAAACCAGTGGATTTAGAATTTGCAATCCAAAATGATCTGTATATCATCAATGTCGATAGTTTATATGAACTTGATATTATTGATGAAATATCAACACGTTTGAAAAAAGTAGCAAACGTTTGTGTGCGCGTTGAACCGAATGTGCCATCAGCGACTCATGCAGAATTAGTAACGGCTTATCATGCTAAATCAGGTATCGATTTAGAACAAGCAGAAGAGACTTGCCGTCGAATTCTGGATATGCCTTATGTACATTTACGTGGTTTACATATGCATGTTGGGGATCAAGTGCCTGAAGCAGAACCTTTTGCAAAAGCAACTAAAGTATTAGTTGATGAATCACGACGTTTAGAAGAAGTACTTGGCATTAAATTTGATTTAATCAATGTTGGTGGTGGGATTCCTGTTCCATATAAATATGACGAAGAAAATGGTAATCCATTGCAAGATAATATGTATGCAGGCATAACCGCACAAGACTTTGCTGATGCAGTAATTAGCGAAGTACACAAATGGCGCACCGATGTTGAAATTTGTATTGAACCTGGTCGTAAAGTAACTGGTTCAGCGGGAGTACTTGTAACTGAAGTTGCCTGTGAAAAACGTAAAACCAATTACGATTTAGACGGCAACATTGAAGAGCATGTTGAATGGAAATTTGTTGATGCAGGCTATAGCGTTTTATCTGATAGCCAGCATTTTGATTGGTTCTTCTATGTTTATAATGCTTCAAAAATCAATGAAGCACATGACGAATACATTAAGCTAGCAGGACCTTTATGTGATGGCGGCGACTATTACCATATTGGCGTGAAAGGTGAAGAGTTCTTAATGCCAAAAGACACGCAAGTTGGTGATATTGTTGCTTTCTTAGATGCAGGTGCTTATACCATTGAAAGCCAAACAGTCTATAACAATCGTCCTCGCACATCGGTTGTCATGATCGATAAAGACGGCAAAGATAGATTAATTCGTCGTGAAGATACTTACGAAGATATGGTTGGATACGACATATACTAATCATCAATTATCTGGGGCATTTTATGCTCCAGATATTATAATACGAGGTTATTATGAGTGATTCTAAAGATTCAAGTTTACTTGGTATCAAAGACATTGTGTTTATGAATGTCATTGCGATACTAAGTTTACGTCAGATTCCCAATGTTGCTCCATATGGGGCGTCAGCAATGGTGCTTTGGTTACTTGCTGCATTTTGTTTGTTTTTTCCATTAGCGATGGTTTGTGGTGAACTTTCTACTGGTTGGCCAAAAGATGGTGGGATATTTGTTTGGGTAAAAGAAGCATTTGGTAAACGAGTTGGCTGGATAGTAGTTGTTTGTTTCTTGTTTTCTTGTGTGCTTTTCTTCCCATTAATGTTGCAATTTGGCTTTACGGCAATTGGCTATATGTTTAGTGCTGAGTTGGCCCAAAATCAGGTGTTTATTGGGGTGGGATCCATGGTGGTATTTTGGATCTTAACATTAATGAATATTAAAGGCATGAAGTGGACTAAAATCATTAACAGTGTTAGTGCATGGTTAGGTGTGTTTATTCCTGCCGGTATTATTGTGTTATTAGCGATTGTATGGTTAATGACTGGTCACTCTATGGCAACGGATTATAGCCATGTTAGTGATTGGGTTCCAGATTTAAGCAGTTGGGATACTATTGTTTTCTTATCAAGCATGATGTTTGCGTTTGCTGGTTTTGAAGTGGCACCAATGATTGCTGGCCGTACTCGTAACCCACAACGTGACTTCCCTAAAGCGATGGTTGTTTCAGCTATTGTGATTGTGGGTATTTATATGATTGGTACTTGGGCAATTAATACTTTATTGCCAGCAAAAGATACTGATATTGTTGCAGGTGTAATGCAAGCGATGGAAGTATCGGCAAAAGCGTTACATATGCCTTGGTTATTACCAGTAATGGCAATTTGTTTATTCTTTGGTGCGTTAGGTCAAATTAACTCATGGTTAGTTGGTCCTATCTATATGTTACAAGAAGCATCAAAAGAAGATAATTTGCTTGGTGAACGTATCGGTCGTTTACACCCGGTATATCAAACACCAGCTTTTGCTTTAATTGTTCAAGCGATTATTGTAACAGTACTTTGTTTTTCAACTTTCGTTTCACCAAGTATTGCAGCTGCATATTGGATGTTAACCGCGTTAACAACAATTTGTTACTTTATTCCTTATTTAGTGATGTTTATTGCGTACTATCGTTTGCGTATTGCTCAACCAGATGTGCCACGTAGCTTTAAGATTCCGGGTGAAGTGATGCCAGTTGTATTACCAGCACTTGGGTTCTTATCTACTCTATTTGCTGTGATATTAGTATTTATTCCACCTGCGCAAATCGATATGGGGGGATATGTTGAGTATATTGCTAAAATCGTTGGTGGTGCAGTGCTTGCCATTGGTTTAGCTGAATGGATCTATTATCGAGCACAAAAACGTAATCGTTTGCAACAAGTTAAAGATATAGAGGAGTAATATTATGTACAAACCTATATTAGAAATTGATTTACGTAAATTAAGAGACAATGCTCGTGTTGAAAAAGAGCTACTTGCTAAACACGGCATTGAAGTAATGGCGGTTAATAAAGTTTTTGATGGTTGTGTTGAAACTGCTAAAGCCGTGCTTGATGGCGGTATTGATGTGATTGCCGAGTCAAGAACTTACAATTTGAAGAAGCTTAAAGATGCTTTAAATTGTAAAACTTGTTTATTGCGTAGCCCTTGTTTAAGTGAGATTAGTGATGTTGTGAAATATGCTGATATTAGCTTAAACAGCGAAAAACAAGTGATTAAGGCACTTTCTGATGAGGCGGTAAAACAGCAAAAAGTCCATCAAGTATTATTAATGGTTGATATGGGTGATTTGCGAGAAGGTATTTGGTTTGAACATGTGGATGATATTATCGATACTGTCAAACTCATTCTATCGTTACCGGGTGTTGAGCTTTATGGGCTTGGTACTAATTTTAACTGTTATGGTACTGTTTTACCAACGGTTAAAAATGGTGTGGATTTTTTACACATAGCACGTAAAGTAGAGCAATCTTGTCATATTAAGATAAAATATTTATCAGCTGGTAATTGTACTAGTTACCACCTGTTGGATAAAGGTATTTGGCCAGAAGGGCTGAATCATTTGAGAATTGGCGGTTTGCATGAGTTCGGTATTGAATATGTGGATATGAAATACCTTGATGAATTTCATCATTCCAACAAACCTGTCGATAAAGCGTGCAGTAATTTATATAAGTTTTACGCGCAAATTATTGAGCTCAATAGTAAGCCGACAGTTCCTGTTGGCGAGTTAGGTGTAGATGCTTTTTTAAATAGTAAAACCTTTGTTGATCATGGTATACGTAAACGAGCCTTGCTGGCTTTTGGGCGTCAAGATGTGCCGGCAGAAAGTTGTATACCTATCAATGATGATATTACTATATTGGGTCAAACCAGTGATCATACGTTGGTCGACATTGAAGATGTTACTCAAACTCTTCGTGTTGGCGATATGATTGGATTTGAACTCGATTACACTGCCTTGCTAATGGCTTGTCAAACTAATGGTGTAGAAAAACGGTTTATTTATTAATTTGTGTTAGCTGCTGGGCAACCAGCAGTTTTTATTAATTACTAGGCGGTTTATATGACAACATCTGAATCACAAGAAAGCCCTTATCCCAGCAGTAATTTAAAGAAGAACTTAAAAAATCGTCATTTGTTGATGATTTCATTAGGTGGATCAATTGGTACCGGATTATTTATTGGTATTGCAGCTCCACTGAGCACCGTTGGTCCATTAGGAACCATTATTGCTTATTTAATGGCGGGAAGTATAATGCTTTCAACCATGCTATGTTTAGGTGAACTTTCTTGTGCATTTCCTCATGCTGGTTCATTTCAACACTATGCGTTGATGTTTATCCCAAATCCAATTTGGAGCTATACCATAGGTTGGCTGTATTGGCTAAGTTGGGTATTGTCTATGGCTGCAGATTTAACTGCCGCCTCAATGATTGCTCACCAAGCCTTCCCTTTAATTCCTATTTATCTTTTTAGTTTGTTAATTCTAATTGTTATTACTTCAGTACATTTAACATCTGTTCGTGCATTTGGTGAAAGTGAGTATTGGTTTTCAACCATTAAAGTACTCGCGATTATTGTTTTTATTGGGGTAGGAATTTATTTACTTTATCATCAGTATACCGAAACTCATGTTTTACCAACATTCAAAACAGAAAATGGCTGGTTTCCTAATGGCTTTTTAGCCATATTTGTGTGTATGACTATCGTGACTTACTCATTTCAAGGAGTTGAATTAATTGGTAATGCAGCTGGCGAAGCGCAATCTCCACAGTCAGTGTTACCCAAAATTATTACTGGTGTGGCTTTCCGTATTATTCTATTTTATATCCTAGCTATTGCTGTATTAGCTCTCGTTTACCCGTATGGAACAGTGCATTCTGAAATTAGTCCATTTGTGTGGGTATTTAATAAAGCGGGAATTACATTTGCTTCGTATGCGATGCTTTTTGTGATCTTTTGTGCAGCAATATCAGCAACGAATTCAGCCATTTATGCCAGTTCAAGAATGCTATGGTCTATGGCGCAAGATAATTTAGCTCCAAAATACTTTTCCGAAGTCAATCAACGAGGCGTGCCTACAAAAGGTATTTTATTTATTGCAGTTATTGCGTTAGTTTCATTATTTTCAAAATATATTGCCGCTGAAAAATTGTATATTTATTTAGTAGCAGGAACCGGACAAGTAGGCTGTTTTGCATGGATTATTATTGCTTTGTGTCAGTATCAATTTCGTAAGGGTGTAAATAGCGGCAAATATTCAAAAGAAATGATAAAATTTAAATCACCGCTATTTCCTTGGCTGGCTGGTATTTCTATCATCGTTAATGTTGTGATTATTGTTGGCGTTTGGTTTGGTGAGTCAGGTTATTTTATTTTACTTTCTGAAATAATATTAATTGTGATAATTCTAATATCTTATTTTTTCTATAAAAAATGAGTTGTTTCAATAAGTCATAATTAATTGTATATTGCTTAATTATGTAATCACTAATTCAAGGTTTATTATTGTTAGTGATTACATACTATTAAGAATTAATAAAACTTAAATTGGTTTAGCTAAATACTATTTTTATATCTCAATATTGTTATTATCGTACTATCAAAAAATTAAAACTAATGTTTATTTTAAAAAAGCAGATATACCTGTAAAAACGACCTGTGCAGCAATAGCTGATATGAGTAATCCCGTTAGCTTTGATAATATCGCAATTCCAGTATTTTTTAATACTTTTGCAATGCTTTTAGCGCACAATAACATAATATAAATACCCATTGAGGCAACAAGCAACGAAATTGCACCAATCAAATTCGGTACAACGCCAATTGAGCTAGTGCCCATCACAATGATAGTACCAATAGATGCCGGACCCATACATAGTGGAATGGCTAGTGGAACAACACTGATATCATCATCGCTATTGATTTTGTTTTTTTCTGGCGAATCGTTCATTAGTGATACCGCAGTGATAAACAGTAATGCCCCCGAACCAATTCGAAATGCATCAAGGGTAAATCCAAAAACGCTAAACATGGTATTGCCAAAAAAGAATAGTACAATACCGATAATAAATACTGCACATGAAGTTTTTAGTGCTATTTTTCTCCTAAGCTGTTCATCATATTGCTTTGTACCACTTAGAAATGCGCTCAAAACGGCAGGTGGTGTCATTAATGCAAACAATTTTACTGTTGTTGAGAGAATCGCAAAAATATAATCAACCATTGCACTACCTTTTACTTTATTTAAAAAATTGCTTTAATTTTGCCAACTAGTTATTGTTGGATTGAAATTATTTTCATTATATATAAAAACGGTCACCACAAAGGTGACCATCTTAATCCGATATTTTTATTGATAATCAACAAAAATTAGTTAAGGCGCTCTTTAATACGAGCTGCTTTACCACGAAGTTCGCGTAAGTAGTAAAGTTTAGCTTGACGCACTTGACCACGACGTTTCACAGTAATTGAATCAACAATTGGTGAGTGAGTTTGGAATACTCGTTCAACACCTTCGCCATTCGAAATTTTACGTACCGTAAATGCTGAGTGTAAACCGCGATTACGAATTCCAATGACAACACCTTCGTAAGCTTGAAGACGTTTTTTATTACCTTCAACAACCCATACTTTTACTTCAACCGTGTCACCAGGGCGAAACGACGGGATGTCTTTCTTCATTTGTTCTTGTTCTAATTGCTGAATAATTGCATTTTTCATAATATTATCTCTTACTAGTTATACTGAAACATTAATTGCCTTGTTTGTCACTGTATTCTCGTTGGAATTCAGTGAGTAAACATTGCTCTTCATCAGTCAGAGCTAGATTTGCAAGAAGATCTTTTCTTCTTAACCAAGTTCGTCCTAGTGATTGTTTTAATCGCCAGCGACGAATCGCTTCATGGTGACCAGACATTAACACGTCAGGCACCGCCATTCCATCTAACACCTCAGGTCGAGTATAGTGTGGGCAGTCAAGTAAACCGTTAGCAAAAGAGTCTTCTTCTGCCGATGATTGGTGATTTAGCACGCCAGGTATAAATCTTGCTAATGCATCAATCATAGTCATCGCTGGTAATTCACCACCACTTAACACGTAATCCCCAATTGACCATTCTTCATCAATTTCAGTTTGGATAACACGTTCATCTATACCTTCATATCGCCCACAAATCAAAATTAACTTTTGGCTTTGGGACAATTCGCAAACACCTTGTTGGTTTAATTTGCGCCCTTGTGGGGAAAGATAAATTACTTTTGTATCGTTACCAGCAACAGCCTTTGCTGCATGAATTGCATCCCTAAGTGGTTGCACCATCATTAACATGCCAGGACCACCACCATAAGGTCTGTCATCAACAGTCTTATGCTTATCATACGCAAAATCGCGCGGGTTCCAATATTCTACTGTTAACAGCCCGTTTTTAACGGCTCGACCAGTTACACCATAACAGGTAATAGCTTGAAACATTTCGGGAAAAAGGCTAATTACGCCAATCCACATAGTCTTACCTTACCAATTAAAAAGCAGGATCCCAATCGACCACAATCATTTTTGTTACTAAATCAACTTGTTTTATAAATTGATCATCAACAAAAGGAATTAAACGTTCTGTTGTACCAAATGCATCTTTTAGATTTGCTTTTACCACCAACACATCATTAGAGCCAGTTTCCATTAAATCAGTAACCTGACCTAAATCGTAACCGTTAACTGTTTTCACTCGACAGCCAATGAGATCTTTCCAATAAAAATCACCATTATTAAGCGCTGGTAATTTTTCTGCATCAACAAACACTTCAATATTGGTTAATGCATTAGCTTGATCACGATCATCAATACCTTTGAGTTTCACAATCATATCATGATTATGTGGTTTGAAGCTTTCCACAATGACTTCTTGCCATTGTCCGGCTCGCTGGATATACCAAGGAGTGTAATCAAAAATGCTATCTGGCAATTCTGTAAACGAAAAAATTCTGAGCCATCCGCGAATGCCGTAGCTTGAACCAAGTTTACCAACAACAATAAGATTCTCAGTATTCATCATTACAGTGACTATTAATTACTAAATTAAGCAGCTTTTTGTGCTTGTTTAATCAGTGCATTCACACGATCAGAAACAGTTGCACCTAAACCAACCCAATGATTTACGCGATCAAGATCTAAACGTAATTCTTCTGCTTTACCTTGTGCAATTGGATTAAAAAAGCCAACGCGCTCAATAAAACGACCATCACGTGGGTTACGGCTATCAGTGACAACTACTTGATAAAAAGGGCGCTTTTTAGAGCCACCACGAGCTAAACGAATAGTTACCATAACATCCTCTTAAATTAAAAAAATAATCTTTTTTCTGTCCAACATGGACAAAATCAAAGCCCCAGAATTATACCCTTTCTAGCAAAAAGTGCAATGACTCTTTATTGACGGTGGGTGGGGGAATATGCAAGACTAAAGCAAAATGAGAAAAGAGTAGATAAAATAATACTAATTACCATTCATTTACATTAGGCCAAAATTAGTAATTATTACAAAAAAAGTACACTTTGTTTTTAGGGCTATTTACACGCATTTATCATCTGTCGCCACTATTTTTTATGAAATAAAGCGCGTTTTAAAACATCAAAGAAACCAAGTGAACGAACCATCTTCTGCCCGTCAATATAACCACGGATCGCTCTTAGCACTTTTTTAGGTTCTTTAGATGCAAAGGTAAAAGTACCATTTTTCTTCGTTTCAACTGAATAGCGTGGTATCCATTTTCCACCAAATAGCACCGATGCGACGACATAATCAACCTCATCCCAAGGGATTTGGATATATTTACGTGGGTCATGTTGATGATAGAATTCAAAAGCTTTGTCACCAACTATTATACTGCCATATTCGGTAAATCCAGTAAAAGAAGTGGCTTTAATCGTTAAGTCTATTTTAGTATTTAAGGACTGAACCATTTTTTGATATCCATTTTTCGCACACTAATAAGGTCATCCTTTTTACCACTTAAGGTGATAAAAAGGATATTTAATAAAAAATATAATTTTATTCTAACGGTTTATATTTTCTTGACTATTTTAGCTAATTTATATGCTTATAAAAGGCCAATGACATGACCAATAATACCCACTATAAATAAGCCCATAATGATGATAATTGGCGATATTTTTTTGCGTAATAACCACATACAAAAGAAAGTTAATAGTAAGGGAACTAGTCCTGGGATTAATTGATCTAAGTTATTTTGTAAGGTAGTTACCTTTTCTTGGGTAAGTGATAACCCATTTTGCATTTGCATCAATGCTTTTTGAATACCTTCTGCACCAGCAGGTAATGAGTTCCAGTCAATGAATGCACCCTTGTCTAGTTTGACGATAGATACTATTGGTTGGAATTTTATTGACACCCACCGTTGTACTAATGCAGCAAGCACAAACATGCCTAAAATAGATGCGCCTTTAGTAATTTTTTGTAGTAACCCGCCTGATAAATTATCGGTAATTTTCGAACCCGTTCTATAACCAAATTCTTGGGTATACCACATAAAGCTCCAACGAATAATATTCCAGAGTAAAAAGAATAAAATAGGTCCCATGATATTACCGCTTAGCGCAAGCGAGGCACCAAGCGCACCTAGCATTGGCCTTACGGTAAACCAAAATACAGGATCACCTACGCCGGCTAATGGTCCCATCATACCCACTTTAACCCCTTGAATTGCTACATCATCAACCGCGGCACCATTGGCTCTTTCTTCTTCAAGAGCAAGCGTTACTCCAAGAACTGGAGAAGCTAAATAAGGGTGTGTATTAAAAAACTCCAAGTGCCGTTTAAGTGCTGCAGCACGATCTTCTTTAGTTGAATATAATTTTTTTATAGCGGGGATCATGGAATACACCCAACCACCATTTTGCATCCGTTCGTAATTCCAAGATCCTTGGAGAAAAGTTGAACGCCAAGCAACGGCTAAACGATCTTTCTTGCTTAATTGAATTCTATTTGTCATATTTTTCTCCAGTGCCTAGTAATCATTTAAAATATCATCAAGTGGATCACCTTTGCTACCACCATTTGATGAATTGCCTCGTTCTGAAAGATTAAGATAAATCAATGCTAATGCGAAGCCTAAGGCACCCAGTGCGATTAGTGTTAATTGCGATATCGCAGCAACGACAAATCCGATAATAAAAAATGGCCATACTTCACGATTAGCCATCATATTAATCACCATCGCATAGCCGACAGCAACAACCATACCACCACCAATGGCCATACCCGTTGTTAACCATTCAGGCATTGCATTTAATGTTGCTTTAACCGTTTCTGCTGGGATGAATAATAAAGCCGCAGCCGGTATAGCGATACGTAAACCTTGTAAACAGATACCTAAAATTTGTAACCATTCAATTTTTCGAATATTGCCTTCAGTTGCTGCAGCATCCATCATATGCACTAAAGGAACGGCAATTGTTCGAACAATCATAGTTAAGAATAACCCTGCAACAGCAAGTGGGATAGCAACGGCTATAGCAGTCGATACACCAGCGACACCTTGCCCGCCTAACACTAAAATAATCGATGAAGCAACGGCTGCCAATGCAGCATCAGGTGCTACCGCTGCCCCGATATTGGCCCAACCCAAAGCAATCATCTGTAATGAGCCTCCTAGCACAATACCAGCCTCTAAATTCCCTGTGACAAGACCAATCAAAGAGCAAGCCACTAACGGTTGATGAAATTGAAACTGATCTAAAATGCCTTCCATACCAGCTAAAAAGGCAATAACTATCACTAAAATGATAGCAACAATGGATAATGTCATAATATAACCTCTTAAATAAACTAATTCTTTTGCTGAGCTAATTCTTCTTTCGCTTTTTGCAATAATTCGTCCATATTACTGTTAGAATCATTGGGGACTTTACGAACATCAAATTTCACGTTTTTAGCTTTTAATTTTTCAAATGTATCAACATCGTCAGCATTCATTGACAATACTTTATTAACCATGACTTTGCCCACCGAATGCGCCATTGAACCAATATTAAGAGTATCAATATCAACACCGCCGTCTATGGTTCGAAGTACATCTTGTGGATTTTCAAATAAAAGTAATGCTTTGGTATTACCAAAACGCGGATCGTGTGCTACTTCGATGATCTTTCTAATTGGCACAACATTTGCTTTAACGCCAGGAGGTGCTGCTTCTTGAATAAGTTTTTTTCTTAATTCATCTTTTGCAACTGAATCAGAAACAACAATAATACGGTTAGGATTGGTTGATTTTGTCCATGCTGTTGCAACTTGCCCATGTAATAGGCGCGAATCAACCCGAGCTAAAACGATTTTCATTTTACCCTCACCAATTACTGTTCCTTCAGGAATCGTATTTGCAGTCTTCGCATTGGTAGCGGTTTGCTCTTGTATTTTGACAGTTGTTCGAACGCCTTCTTTACTTGGTTCAATAATTGCGGTAGCGATTTCTTTGGCTGTTTCCATTGAAAAACGGGAAGAATAGGCTTCAATTAACATTGGTAAGTTTAAACCCGCCACAATAGTCCAATTATCATGTTCTCCACATAAATTGTTGGCTTGATTAAATGGCGTTCCACCCCATAAATCTACTAAAAACAGCACTTCACTTTGATTATCAAATGTTGCTATTGCTTCAAGCATCCTTTCTTTTAAACTTTCAGGACTATCACTTGGGTGCAAGGTAACGGCTTTAACATTATCTTGCTCACCAAATATCATCGATCCTGATTGTAAAATACCTTCTGCAAACTCACCATGAGTTGCTAGGATAATTCCAACCATAAATTTTCCTCCAAATTTTATATTAATGACATAATATAAAAGTCTATATAATGAAAATATTGGGTTAGTTTACACCACAAAATAATTTAAGACATATGTGCTCATCAATGCAAGGTTAGGTTGTTTGTAGGGCTTGGCGAATAAAACCATGGGCTTGGGTTAGTTTTTTCTTCGCTTGCTCTGCATTTAACCCCGAAAGAATCATCAAAATAGCGGTTTTACAATGCCTGTTACTCTCGGTTAATGTGACAATGGCTTTTTCTCGGCTGCAATCGGTGGCTTGCATAACAATGGATATTTGTCGTTCAATAAGTTTGGCATTAGTTGCCTCAACATCAACCATTAAGTTTCCATAAACTTTACCTTGTTTTATCATGCTTGCTGTTGTTAACATGTTGAGAACTAATTTTTGTGCCGTACCAGCCTTCATTCTTGATGAGCCAGTAATTACTTCTGCACCAACAATTGGTGTAATGGCGATATCGGCTAAATTAATCATTGGGGATTTTGGATTACAACATAAACCAATCACTGTTGAGCCGATTAATTTAGCATATTGCATACCACCTATTACATAAGGTGTGCGCCCACTAGCAGCAATGCCAACTAAAATGTCGTTTGAATTAAAATTAATTTTTTTAAGATCATTAGTTGCCAACTCAGGGTTATCTTCAGCATTTTCAACTGCCTTAAGAATAGCCGGCTGACCACCAGCGATTAATCCAATGACTTGTTCTGGCGATGTGCCGTATGTCGGTGGGCATTCACTTGCATCTAAAATGCCTAATCGTCCTGAAGTGCCAGCACCGATATAAATTAATCGGCCTTGATTTAAAAAAGCTTGGCTAATTGCATCAACAGCTAAGCTAATATTGGCGAGTTCTTTTTCAACTGCTAGTGCTACTTGCTTATCTTCATTATTTATAATTTTAAGTATTTCAAGCGTTGAACAACTATCAATATTTTCACTGTTTGGATTGCGACTTTCGGTTACCATTCCTAAAAGATTAATTTGTTGCATGCTTTCTTAACCTTAACCATAATAAAAATATTACGATAGCAAATAAGCTACCAAAGCCAACACCTATAGTAATAACGGACAAATTCAGCGCAACTGCTAATGTATAACCCCCTAACATGACTATCATTGAGGTATACTCAATTAAATTCTGCACAGAAATTACACTGCCAGCTCCCACTAACCCTTTACCTATTTTCTGAATAAGAGCGTTTAATGGTACTAAAAACAGGCCGCCTAGCGCGCCAATGACAATAAGCAAAATATAAGATGAAATTATATTACTTTGTAATGTAAAGGCGATTACAGCAATCCCCATCATGATACCCGCAGGGACGCAACGTAACGTGTTGTTAATTGATATAAATGTACTTGCTAACCCTGCACCAATAACAATGCCGATAGCAACAATCGCATTGAGATTTGTTGGTGTTGCATTGTCATGAATATTTAAAACAGCAGGAACCCAACTAATCAACAAAAACCGTAAAGTAACACCCGCTCCCCAAAACAGACTAGTGCCTAATAATGTCAATAAAAGAAGTTTATTCGTAAAGATGATTTTAACTGTGTTAGCAAAATCCTTTACCATACTATTGAGTTTCCATGAAGTATTTTGCCGTGCGACAGGTAATTTAGGAATAAAAAAGTTAGCAATAACCGCAAGCCCATATAGTAGTACGCAAATAAGTAAAGATGCGCTTACATTAAGATCGGCAATATGTCCACCAGCTAGCGAACCAAGTAAAATGGCGGCAATGGTTGATGCTTCAATTAACCCATTTGCTTTAATCAAATTATCGCCCGAGGTAAGCTCGCCTAAAATTCCATATTTAGCTGGAGAGTATGCGGCAGCACCAATACCAACTAAAAAATAGCCGATAAAGGGGCTGATGTTTAAGCAAATACAAGCGGTACCGAGTAATTTTATACTATTTGAAATCATCATGGCCTTACCTTTTGGCATGCTGTCAGCAAATTGCCCAACAAACGGCGAAAGGATGATAAACGGTACCACAAAACTAATTTGTAATACCGATTGGCTCCATTCTGGGTAGTGCAGCTTTTTAATAAAAGCAAGGATAGCAAAAAAAATTGCATTATCAGCAAATGCCGAAAAAAATTGTGCCAGCATGGTAGCAACCATGCCTTTATTTAATAGTGAATGTTGTTTCATGTAACACCCTTTAGCTTATTCTTCAGCCATCTTTCGTAAGGCAATAAAATCAATTTTACCTGTACCTAGTAGGGGTAACTCTTTAACCACACGAATATCACGAGGAATAGCTAATGCTGGTATACCAAGTTCTTGAGCTGCTTGATTAAGTAGCTCTCGATCTAATTTTGTCGAGGTAGTAAATAGAACTATCGCTTCACCTTTGGCAACATCTGCTTTCACTGTCGCACCGTGCATTGCATCAGGGTCAATTTTTTTTGCTAAAGTCTCAACACTTTCTAGTGAAACCATTTCACCCGCAATTTTGGCAAACCGTTTTAAGCGTCCTTTAATTTTGACAAATCCATCATTATCGATAGCAACAATATCACCAGTATCATACCAACCTTTTTTAGCCTCCCCATGTTCATCGACTGCAATTGGCTCTTCAAGTGCTCCAGGGTTTTCAACCCTTAAATAGCCTTTCATCACATTAGGGCCTTTAACTTGCAATTTACCGCCATCACTAATGCCTGAGACGTGAATTAATCTTGAGCTCATACCCGGCAATAAGCGCCCGACGGTACCTGTTTTAAATGCCATTGGTACATTCAGCGATACAACTGGTGCGCATTCAGTAACGCCATAGCCCTCTAAAATACGGATTCCATATTTATCTTTCCACTGTTCTCGTACTGCGTCTGATAATTTTTCTGCTCCAGCAACAACATAACGTAAACGCATAAAATCATATGGGTGAGCGTAACGAGCATAGTTTGCTAAGAACGTTGGTGTGCCAAATAAAACGGTACAGTTCTGGTCATAAATAATTTCAGGCACCATACGATAATGTAATGGATTTGGATATAAAAATGTACGGCTACCAGAAAATAATGGTAGAAATAACCCAGCAGTAATACCAAAAGCATGGAATAGAGGTAGTGCAGACATAAAACGATCAGCAGGCGTTGGATCAATAACTGTTCGGATTTGTTCAACATTAGCAAGCAAGCTACCATGGCTATGAACAACACCTTTAGGATTACCTTCTGATCCAGATGTAAACAATACTAGGGCTTCATCATCACTTGTTTGAGAATGTTTAACTAAGCGTGGGATATAGTGATGAACTAAAACAGAAAGTTTGTCTTTAAGGGTTAAAGTTTGACGTAAATCTTCAAGGAAGCACCATTTAACACCTTTTATTTCATCAAGGAGATAATCAAGCTTTCCTTTGCGAATAAATTTGCGTGAAGTAATGATAGTTTTGATTTCGGCCGCGGTAATTGCACAAATTAACCCTTTGGTGCCAGCGGTATAATTGAGCATTGCTGGAATTCGATTTTTAACCGATAAGCCAAAAATTGTTGCAACAGTAATAGTTGCGTTAGGTAATAAAACGCCAACACGTTCTTTTTTCTGGGTAATTTTAGCAATAATGCAGCTAATACCTATGATTTGTTTTAACAAATTACGATAAGATGCTTCGTGAGTTGTGGGGTCTTGCACCATACGTGATTTAATACCATAACGAACTTGAGCCTCAAGTAGCGCTTCAAATAACGTTAATTTTGGGCGACTTGCCATACGGGCATTCATCATGATTTGATGAAGTTTCTCTCCTGCAATATAACGTTTTTCGCTAGCCTTCGGTGCATCAGGCATAGCAATAGAAGTTGGTTCAAGTACATGAATCGTTATTTTAGGAAATAAACGGCGCTTAAATAGCCCTTTTAAACGGCTGGTTAGTGTAAATTCAGCTCCTTCAATCCAGACAGGCACTATCGTTGCTTGAGAACGAGCTGCAACAAAAGCAGCACCATCATAAATTTTCATTAATGACCCAGTGACAGTAATTCTTCCTTCGGGAAAGATAACTATCGGGCGACCTTTTTCAACTTGGCGTACTAATCGCTTGATTGCCATTGGGCTAAGCGGATCCATTGGCACAAAATCAACGTAACGCTTTGCATAGCGGACTAACCAGTGATTTATATAACCTGCATAAATAGCAAAGACGGGTCTTATTGGTAAAAACACACCAATTAAAATGCCATCAAGAAAAGATACATGGTTAGGTGTAATAAGAAGCTTGTTTTGTTTTAAATTGTCAAGATTACCGTGAATTTTGACGTGGAATAAAGTCTTTAAGAAAAATTTTAATATTTTAAATAACATCGTATTTCTCTATTAGCGTGCCAAATTGCACTGTGTAATAATAGTTAAAATACATAAAATATACAAGAGATGTAATTATTCTTAGTTTTTATTATATAAATCATTTTGTTAGAAAGTAATTGGAATGATTGACTTGAAAGTTAGATAATAGATACTAAACATAGAATAAATCTGGGAAAACCAGTAAGGAATAAAAATGCTGATTTTAACAGCCAAAGATATTGAAAAATTTTATACCATGAAAGATGCTGTAGCTGCTGATAAACAAGCCTTAAAAATCTACACTGAAGGAAATAGTGATGTACCACTGCGAATCAATTTTGATATGCAAAAAGGTCAATGTTTATTTATGCCTGCTCATATTAAGGATCAAGATATTGTAGGAATTAAGATTGTCTCGGTATTTCCTGATAATTCAAAGCTAGGCAAACCATCAGTACCTGCTCAAGTGTTAATGCTAGATCCAAAAACTGGTGAGGTTTGTGCCTTGTTAGACGGTACTTTTGTTACTCAGCTTCGAACAGGTGCTGTTCAAGGTGCGGCAACGGATTTGTTGGCTCGTAAAGATGCTCGTCGTGCAGTATTGATCGGTACAGGTGGCCAAGCGATATCTCAATTAGAAGCAATGTTAACGGTTCGTCCGCTTACAGATGTGGCTATTTTTGATATTGATATACAAAAAGCTAAGCGGTTTACTGATGAGGTAAAATGTCGTTTTTCTCATTATTCTACTCATTTTTATTTTTCACAGGATTTGGATGAAGACATTAGCCAAGCTGATATTATTACTTCTATTACTACATCAAAAGTGGTGACATTTAATGGTGATAAAGTAAAGCCTGGTACGCATATAAATGGTGTCGGTGCTTATACTCCACAAATGCATGAAATCCCTCAAAGTATTGTTGAAAAGGCCGATATTCGTGTGCTTGATACTAAAGAGGGGGTATTTGCAGAGGCTGGCGATATTATTGATCCAATTAAACAAAATCTGGTATCAGAAGATGATTTTCTAGAGTTGGGGGATTTAGTCATCGATCCGACACAATGCCGACAAAATGAGGAACAAATTACGCTATTTAAAACAGTTGGAACGGCTGTACTAGATGTGTATATTGGTTATGATATCTATCTCAAAGCAAAAGAAAAAGGAATAGGAATAGGTCTGGATTTATAGTAATTGATTTTTGGGCTGGAATGCGATTTTTTTATCAAAAAGTTTTTTAGGTAGATGCGTGTTTAAGTATAAAACTAGCTTTTTAGCTCTTCTTTTTGTGAACGTCCAAGTAATGTCATAGCTGCTTGTTTTGGATCTTTATGCTGATAAAGGACTTGGTAAATTTGTTCAGTAATTGGCATATCTATATGATATTTTTGGGCTAGCAACCAGACTTCTTTTGTATTTTTGCATCCTTCAACAACTTGGGCAATGGCATTTTGAGCTTCTTCAATAGACTTATTTTGTCCTAATAATATGCCAAAACGACGATTACGAGATTGATTATCTGTACAGGTTAAAACCAGATCCCCAAGTCCAGCCATTCCCATAAAGGTTGCAGGATCTGCGCCTAATGCTGCACCTAATCGCATCATTTCAGCAAGCCCACGCGTAATTAATGCGGTTCTTGCATTAGCACCGAAACCAAGTCCATCCGATAATCCAGCGCCAATGGCAATCACATTTTTTATTGCCCCCCCAAGCTGTACACCAACAAAATCTTTGCTGCTATAAACGCGGAAGCTTTTACTGCAATGGAATAATGTTTGCAATTGATTTAAAAAATGTTCATCTGTTGATGCAACCGTTACCGCAGTTGGTAATCCAGATGCGACCTCTTTAGCAAATGTTGGCCCTGAAATCACGGCTAATGGAACTTTATCACCCAAAATTTCTTTTGCTACATCTTGTAGTAATCGACCTGTATCTACTTCCAACCCTTTTGTTGCCCAGACAATTTTAGTATCTTGGCGTAAAAATGGTTTAATTTGAGTTAGAATACTTGCAAAAGCGTGGCTAGGTACCACAATAAGTAAAATTGGAGCGGCTGAAACCGCTGTTTTTAAATCACTTTCGATTTGTAACAGATCAGGAAATGGGATATCTGGTAAAAATTGTCTATTTTGCCTTTCATGCTGCAAAATGGTCATTTTATCTGGGTTATGACCCCATAATAAAGTTGAATGCCCATTTCGTGCCAGTAAAATAGCTAAAGATGTTCCATAAGAGCCTGAGCCAATTACTGTTATTGCAGCAGTTTTTTTCATAATAACTCAATAAACTTATTGTTAATTGTCTGAAACACAATAATTATTGCAATGTTTCAGTTGGTTCAGCTTGTTGTTGAAGATAATTAATGAATAATGCCTCAAAATTTACTGGCTCTAAATTTACTTGAGGAAACGTGCCTTTATTAACTAAGCTTGACACAACTTCTCGAGCATAAGGGAACAAAATATTTGGGCAATAAGCACCAACACAATGTTGAATTTGACCTTCGTCGAATCCAATAAGTGAAAAAATACCTGCTTGAGTCACTTCACAAATATACACCACTTCCTCTTGTTGCTTTACAGTCACAGTAACGCGTAACGCAATTTCGTACACATTTTCACTTAAAACTTGTGACGATGAGTTTAATTCTATATTTAAGTCTGGTTGCCACTGTTTTGTAAAAATTTCAGGAACATTATTGGTTTCAAATGAAACATCTTTAGTATAAATACGTTGAATTGCAAACTGTGTTTCGGGTTGTTGCGTATTGTTTTGTTCTGTCATGATAAAACCTTATTTTTAAAATATATTATTTTCTAACGAGTGGTAAATTTTCGCCATTCCATCCGGCAATACCGTCTTTTAATGTAAAGACATTTAAGAAACCTTGTTTGACCAGTATTTCACCTATACCTGTTGATGATAAACCATTTTCATCAACCAAAATAACAATGCTTTCTTTAAATTTTTCAATTATTTTTGCACTCGCATTTTTAATATCGATAGGCAAAACATTGTGAGATTCGGTGATATGCCCTTTTTTAAAGCTATCGGTAGAGCGAATATCAATGATAACAGCATTTTGCTTATTAATCATATGGATTGCTTGAGCATTATTAATAATTTTAACCTTAGATAGTTTACTTTTAATGGTTAGCACAATAATTGCAACAAACAGTACAATCCAACCTAAAGAAAGTAAAAGATGATTTTTTACAAAAGGTAGTATTTCGAGTGTTATAAAGTCCATATTTGTATGATTACCTAGTCATTTCAATATAAGGTGAGATTATAACGATATTATGCACTGAAATACAGCACCAATAAGAAAATCTTGCTATTTTATAAATTATATTTATTTAATTTTAAGGAATTGACTAATGAAATTGAAACGACTTATCTTTTTGGTGTGTGTCTTATTTTCCATTATTCCTCAGGTATTTGCTGATGATTATTATAAATCTAATAAATTTAATACTCAAACTATTGAAGCAGAATCTTTATTAGCTAATTATTATTTAGAAAACGGTAATTATCATCAAGCTTATGCTGAATATGCTAAATTGATGAAAAGAAATCTTAGTTTTACAAAAAGATTTTACATACAAAATACTTTTGCTTGGTTAATAATAAATGGATATGACACTAAGCAAGATGTATTTAAGGCAATTGATCTTTATTATGATTCTTATCGTGATTTTAATCGATTTAATCATGATTTGATGATTAGTGAGGTAAATGCAGCACAATATATGAATCAGCAAGAAAAATTGTGGAATTTTATGTTTGTTGATATTGTTTCAAATAGTCATTATGTTTCAGCAAAGCAAAAGTCAGACTTATTTGCCATTTTATTTCCTAATAATCCACATGCATTAACTCAATTTAATAAACAAATTTCTGAGTTAAAGAGAACAAAACTCCGTAACGTAAAAATCAAACATTCAGAATATTTCCCGCACTATTACTATGATCCTGATTTGACTTGTCGTGATTTTTTGCGTGAATTTGATACAGATGCGCCCGATTTCTTTAAATATAATGATTGTATACAAAATGACAAAGGACAAGGAAAACCTCTTAAAGTTATTTATAAAATTGAAGGTAAATATGCAAAACAAGCACATCAGTATTTAGCTAACACCATGGGAATAGGTGAACTTAAATTAATTTGCTGTTATTGGGGCACGGATGTTTATCCTTCTACATCTTTTGTAAATCCTAAAGATCATATGCTGTATAACGTAGTATTTAGTTCAGAAGAAACAATTAAGTATGACTGGAATAAAATAACTTTTTATTTGAGCATTGAAGCACTGCGAGAAGATATATAGGATATAAAAATTGATTTTAATTTTTTATACGACCATTTTTGCGCATCATTTTGGTGCTAATTGCATTGTTTTGATGCAACTGTAATATTTATGTTACTATAGCTACTTATAAAGCCACTAAAAATAGAGTTAAAAAATTGGCATTAAATTTGCATTCACTATAGCAACTTGATAAGAATACCTTAAAAACTGAATAATTATTATTTGCCCTCAATGGAGAAGATACATGTCTACACAAAAAGTTTTATCACTAATTAAACAAAATGATGTTAAATTTGTTGATTTACGTTTTACCGATACTAAAGGTAAAGAACAACACGTTACTATTCCTGTTAGCCAAATTGACGCTGATTTCTTTGAAGATGGTAAAATGTTTGATGGCTCATCAATTGCTGGTTGGAAAGGGATTAATGAATCAGACATGGTATTAATGCCCGATGCTTCAACGGCCGTTATCGATCCTTTTTTCGAAGATGTGACATTAAATCTCCGTTGTGATGTTTTAGAACCAGCGACGCTACAAGGCTATGATCGCGATCCACGTTCAATCGCTAAACGTGCGGAAGATTATCTAAAGTCATCAGGTATTGCCGATACTGTTATTTTTGGGCCTGAACCAGAATTTTTCTTATTTGATGATATTCGTTTTGGCTCGCCAATGTCTGGAAGTTTTGTGCATATTGATGATATTGAAGCAGCGTGGAACTCAGGTACTAAATATGATGAAGGTAATAAAGGACATCGTCCTGGTGTTAAAGGCGGTTATTTTCCACTTCCACCAGTTGATTCATCACAAGATATCCGCTCCGAGATGTGTTTAATTATGGAGCAACTTGGCTTAGTGGTTGAAGCTCACCATCATGAAGTGGCAACAGCAGGTCAAAACGAAATTGCTTGTCGTTTTAACACGTTAACTAAAAAAGCTGATGAAGTACAAATCTATAAATATGTAGTACAAAATGTGGCACACGCTTATGGTAAAACTGCGACCTTTATGCCAAAACCAATGTTTGGTGATAATGGATCTGGTATGCACTGTCATCAATCATTGGCAAAAGATGGAGTCAATTTATTTGCTGGGGATAAGTATGCCGGTCTTTCAGAAATGGCATTATTTTATATTGGCGGTATTATCAAACATGCTAAAGCGATTAATGCATTTACAAACCCCGCAACTAATTCTTATAAACGCCTAGTTCCTGGCTATGAAGCGCCAGTTATGCTTGCTTACTCTGCACGTAACCGTTCTGCATCAATTCGTATTCCTGTTGTTACCAGTCCTAAAGCGCGTCGTATTGAAGTTCGCTTCCCAGATCCAGCAGGTAATCCATACTTATCTTTTGCTGCGCAGTTAATGGCTGGTTTAGATGGCATTATCAATAAAATTCATCCTGGTGATGCAATGGACAAAAATTTATACGACTTACCGCCAGAAGAATCTAAATTAATTCCTCAAGTAGCAGGTTCGCTTGAAGAAGCACTTAATGCATTAGATGCGGATCGTGAATTTTTAACACGAGGGAATGTATTTACTAATGATACTATTGATGCATACATTGATTTAAAACGTCAAGATGTTGATCGTGTACGTATGACTCCTCATCCAGTTGAGTTTGAAATGTATTATAGTTTATAAGGTATTTTAAACGTTAAGCTACCGTACTTGCGGTGGCTTCTAATCAGGACGGGAACCCAACGATGATATTTGATAGTGAACCTGACGCTAATCTTGTTCTTGATTCGATGATTACAAGTATTTTATTACTCGATACAAAACTCAATATTCTCTATGCCAATACGGCTGCACAGCAATTATTAGCGCAAAGTTCTAAAAAAATATTAGGAAGTCACCTGACCGATTTAATTGGTTATTTCTCTTTAGATATTGATTTAATGCTAAGTGCATTAAATCAAAATCAAGGTTTTACAGACAACGAAGTCAATTTAGTGATTAATAATGAATTACATATTTTATCATTGACAGCTCAACTATTAGGTGGTACTCGAATTTTAATTGAAATGGCTCCGTTAAATAATCACAAACGCCTTAGCCAAGAACAATTGCAACAAGCCCAGCAGAGTGCTGCTCGTGAATTAGTCCGAGGCCTTGCTCATGAAATCAAAAATCCACTAGGCGGACTTCGAGGTGCTGCCCAATTATTATCACGAGAGCTACCCAAAAATGAATTGCAAGATTATACAAAAGTTATTATTGAACAAGCGGATAGATTGAAAAAACTTGTAGACAGATTATTAGGTCCACAACAACGATTGCAACAAAAAGAACAAAATATCCATCAAGCAATAGAACGTATTTATGCTTTACTCTGTTTGGAAAAACCGATCAATATTGAAATTCTGCGTGATTATGATCCAAGCTTACCTGATTTAATTCATGATTCGGAACAGATCGAGCAGGTGATTTTGAATATTGTTCGTAATGCTTTACAAGCTATTGGTTCTAAAGTTGGTAAAATTATCATTAGGACACGAACGGCTTTTCAGGTTACCTTACATGGTCAGCGCTATCGGCTTTGTGCTCGTATTGATATTGAAGATAACGGACCAGGAGTTCCTATTCATATCCAAGATACCTTATTTTATCCTATGGTGAGCGGTTATGAAGGTGGGACAGGCATTGGTCTTTCTATTGCGCATAATATTGTTGATCAACATCATGGTAAAATTGAATTTAATAGTTGGCCGGGGCATACAGAATTTTCTATCTATTTGCCAATTAGGCAGTGAGGTAAATTAAAATGAATGTTTGGATTGTCGACGATGATAGTTCTATTCGCTGGGTATTAGAAAAAGCATTAACGAATGCAAATTTCAATTGTGTTAGCTTTGCTAGTGGCCAAGAAGTTATTGAGGCATTAGATACACATGTGCAAAAACCCGCTGTATTAATCTCCGACATTAAAATGCCCGGGCTTGATGGGTTAACATTGCTCCATCATGTAAAAGAGCAAATGCCAAATTTACCTGTTATTATTATGACAGCACATTCTGATCTTGATGCTGCAGTTAATGCTTATCAAAAAGGTGCTTATGATTATATCCCAAAACCTTTTGATGTGGACGAAGCGATTCAGCTGGTTGAGCGGGCTATTTTACAAACTCAGAGCAACAAAACCAGTAATAATACGCCTGCGAAAGCATCAGCAGGTATTATTGGCGAAGCTCCTTCCATGCAAGAAGTATTTCGTATTATTGGGCGATTATCTAAATCATCGATTAGTGTGTTAATTAATGGTGAGTCAGGAACAGGTAAAGAGTTGGTTGCTAAGGCATTACATACTCATAGTCCCCGTTCTCAATCCCCTTTTATTGCGTTAAATATGGCAGCAATCCCTAAAGATTTGATTGAAGCTGAGCTTTTTGGGCATGAAAAAGGGGCATTTACAGGGGCAACTCAAATTAGGCATGGACGTTTTGAACAAGCTAATGGTGGTACTTTATTTTTAGATGAAATTGGCGATATGCCACTTGATGTTCAAACTAGACTATTAAGGGTGCTTGCAGATGGGCAGTTTTATCGTATTGGTGGTTATTCACCTGTAAAAGTGGACGTTCGAATTATTGCTGCAACCCATCAAAATTTAGAAGCAAGAGTAAGAGAAGGTAAATTTAGAGATGACTTATTCCACCGTTTAAATGTGATTCGCATTTTGCTCCCGCCATTGCGTGATAGAGCGCAAGATATTCCAAAGCTTGCTGATCATTTTTTACATACAACAGCTAAAGAATTAGGTGTAGAAAGTAAAGTATTTAGTCCTGAGGCATTAGGTGTTTTATGTAGGTTTAATTGGCCAGGCAATGTGCGTCAGCTTGAAAATGCTTGTCGTTGGGTGACGGTAATGTCTTCAAATCAAGAGGTTTTAGTTCAAGATTTACCACCAGAGTTATTGCCGTTATCTGCTACCAAAACTATTATTACAAATGAAACGATGGCTTTGTCCGAAAATGACTTTTCTCAGCAAGAAGCAGATTGGAAAGTATTATTAGCACAGTGGGCAAAGCAAGCTTTGATAGAGGGTAAAAATGGCATTTTGACGGAGGCAATAAATGATGTTGAATACATCTTATTAAAAAGTGCACTCAATTTTACCCGTGGCCATAAACAAGATGCGGCTTATCTCTTAGGTTGGGGGCGAAATACATTAACTCGAAAACTTAAAGAGTTATCGCGTGATCCCAATAAAGTTTTCTAACTATTAACATGAATTATGCTATCGAATAAATCGATAGCTTTTTAGCCTATTTATCCATTTCACATTTATTTCACTTGTCTCTAATAATATATTGCTTTGTTAAATATATAAAGTTCATTGAACCCTACCTATTTTTTGGTTACAATCATGATGTAAATGATAATTATTATAATCATTGTTTTATAGTTTTTTATTTAGGCTGATAATTAGGAGTTATAATGTATTCATATATTAAAGTGAAATTTTTAGTTTTACTTACCGCATTACTTGTTTTAGTTGGGTGTGACAATAAAAAAGAATCGCAAACACCAGCAAATACGATTACTGTTGAACATGCTCAAGGTAAAACAGATGTTCCTGAAAATCCGAAAAAAGTTGTTGTTTTTAATATTGCAACACTTGATATTATTGATGCTTTGAATATTCCTGTCTCGGCTGTTCCTCAATCTGATGTACATTTACCAGATTTCTTATCTAAATATAGCGATAAAGCCTATACTAATGTTGGAACCTTATTTGAACCAAATTATGAGGTATTAAGCTCAATTCAACCTGATATTATTATTGCTGGTGGTCGTGCAACTGATGCTTATAAAAAATTGAATGATATTGCTCCAACACTTTCTTTAGATATTGATCCGAAAGACTTTTTAGGTAGTTTAACCCAAAGAACAGAGCAATTAGGCACTATTTTTAATAAACAAAACGAAGCTAAAAAACTTATTAATGATTTTAATCAAAAAATTGAACAGCTAAAACCAAAGACAAGCGCGGCAGGTAGTGCATTAGTGATTATGGTTAATGGTGGTAAAATGTCGGCTTATGGTCCAAAATCTCGTTTTGGTTTTGTGTTTGATCTACTTGGTTTTCAACCTGCAACCACCTTCCAAGAAGCTGGTCGTCATGGTAATGCGGTGACCTCTGAATTTATCTTAAGTGTTAATCCGCAGTGGTTGTTTGTGTTAGATAGAGATAGTGCAATTGGTAATAAAGAAGCACAATCTGCACAGCAAGTACTAAACAACGACTTAATTCAAAAAACAGCAGCATGGCAAAATAAACAAATTATCTATTTAGATTCAACTTCAATGTATATTGCAGGCGGTATTCAAACTTATAGCCGTTTGATAGATCAAATTCGTGAAGCTTTACAAAAAACATCAACGAATTGATGTAAAACATGATTAAGTCCTTTTATATTATTGCAGGCATTTTCATTTTATTGATAATGACTGCAATAAGTTTATTTATTGGCGCTGGGCATGTGACGCTATTGGAACTATGCTCTGATAGTAACATGCGCGAGATTTTTTTTGTCAGCCGTGTGCCAAGAACTGTCGCTTTATTATTAGCGGGAAGTGCGATGAGTGTTGCAGGTTTAATTATGCAACTGTTAACACAAAATCGATTTGTTGAACCATCTTTGGTTGGTACAACGCAATCAGCTAGCCTTGGTTTATTAGTTATGATGGTTTTAGCGCCTAGCGCAAGTGTTATGACTAAAATGGTCGTTGCCAGCTTATTTTCCATGATTGGCACAATGATTTTTATGGTAATTTCTCGAAAAGTCATTTTTAAATCTGCTTTGATGGTACCACTTATTGGTATTATGTTAGGAGCGGTTATTAGTGCAATTACTACGTTTTTTGCCATGTATTTTGATTTATTACAATCACTTGGTGGTTGGGAATCGGGGGATTTTTCAGGGGTTTTGCAAGGTCGTTATGAACTATTATGGTTAGTTGGTGGATTGACGTTACTCGCATGTTGGAGCGCTGATCAATTCACTGTAGCTGGTTTGGGTCGAGATTTTTCAATTAATGTGGGGCTTAATTATCGACTTGTTATGTTGACAGGACTTATTGTTATTGCATTAATTGGTGGTATTGTGGTTGTGGTTGTGGGGGTTTTGCCTTTTTTAGGATTGATTGTACCAAATATTGTTAGTTTATTATTTGGTGATAATGTCCGTAAAACTATTCCATGGATCTGTTTGTTTGGTAGTGGGTTAGTTTTAATTTGCGACATCATTGGGCGCATTATTCGCTATCCGTTTGAGATTCCAGTTAGTGTGATTTTGGGCGTGGTTGGCGCTATTATTTTTTTAATATTGTTGGGTCGGAAACGCCATGTTAGTTAGCCAAAAACGCCATGCTTTATGCCAAAAAAGAGTAATTTTATTGTTTATTATTGCGCTAATTTGCGTAACTTGCTTTATGACCTTCGGTCTTAAGGGCAATATCAGTTACATTTTGAGCCATCGAACATGGATTATGCTAACTATGATTTTAGTTGCCTTTTCAGCTGCGACGTCGACATTACTTTTTCAAACGGTTACCAATAATCGAATATTAACTCCATCAATTATGGGATTTGAATCTCTGTTTGTGCTCATTCAAACTGTTGTGATCTTTTGTATTGATACACAAGGCATTCCTTATATCGGTATTATCGGCAAATTTGTATTTGAATCACTTTTATTAATCTTATTTTCTCTATTTTTGTATCGAGGTTTGTTTACTAAATTCAAGCAAAATTTACATTTAGTATTATTAATTGGTATCATTTTAGGCACATTATTCCGTAGTTTTTCTAATCTATTGCAGCGACTAATGACACCAACTGAATTTGCTGTGTTACAAAGTCGTATTTTTGCGACATTTACACGTGCAGAACCAGTATTGATCATATTTTCATTAGTGATTGCCTCAATTATTGGTGTCGTTTTATGGCGAATGCGATTTAAATTTGATGTGCTTGCGCTGGGACGTGATAATGCAATAAATCTAGGGATTAATTACCATAGAAGTATCACGATTGTTTTATTGCTTGTCTCGGTTTTGGTATCGATATCAACGGCTTTAGTTGGTCCATTTACTTTCTTAGGTCTTTTAATTGCTAATTTAGCTTATAGTGTTAGTGGCTCTAGCCAGCATCGTTTTTTACTTCCTACCGCTTTTTTATTAGGCGTTATTTTTCTTGTTGGTGGACAAATGTTTTTAGAGCGAGTGTTAAATATGGTTGGAGCATTATCTATTGTCATTGAATTTATTGGTGGTTCTTTGTTTATCTTCTTATTATTGAAAAAGGTTCAAAAGTGATAAAAATTGAGAATGTTTGTAAAAATTATCAAACAATACCTGTATTGCAAAATGTGAATGCGACAATTACACAAGGTGGCATTACTGCTATCATTGGTCCAAATGGAGCAGGTAAGTCAACGTTACTATCAATTATAAGTCGACTTTTATTAGCCGATGAAGGGCAAGTTAAAATTCAAAATATGGATGTTGTTAACACACCAAGCGATAAATTAGCTACCTATTTATCAGTATTAAGGCAAGAAAACCGCTTCACCAGTAGATTAACTGTTTTTGAGTTAGTCGGGTTTGGGCGCTACCCTTATACCAAAGGGCGCTTAAATGCTGATGATTATAACCATATTCATCGTGCACTTGATTTTTTAGATCTTACTGAATATAAAGAGCGCTTTTTAGATGAATTATCTGGCGGACAACGGCAACGTGCTTATGTTGCCATGGTACTTTGCCAAGATACTGAATATGTATTACTTGATGAACCACTCAATAATCTCGATATGAAACATGCTGTCACTATGATGAAACAATTGCGCCGTGCTGCTGATGAACTGGGTAAAACCATTGTGATTGTTATTCATGATATCAACTTTGCATCTGTATATTCAGATTACATTTTAGCCATGAAAAATGGCGAGCTAATATACCAAGGCAGCCCACAACAAATTATGAATTCGACTATTTTAGAAGATATATTTGATACGCCCGTCAAAATTGAAAATGTCCATGATCAAAATATTGCTATTTATTACTAATGATTAATGTACTTATTATTTTGGTAAGATCTAACTAAATCCTATTTTTTTGATTAGTCATTTTTATCTTTAGGCTTTTTGTATAAAACGTAAAATACAGCTAACTTATTGAGTAGTCATGATAATCAATATTTACAAATTATTTTGATTCAGGTTAAATAACTAACTATATTTAGTTGGGATGGTGTTATGAAATTAGAACAAATCGCTCTTTTGGCTGGTGTCTCAACAACAACAGCGAGTTATGTGATCAATGGAAAAGCCAAAAAGTACCGCGTGAGTGACAAAACAGTTGAAAAAGTCATGTCGGTGGTAAAAGCGCATAATTACCAACCTAATGCCGTAGCAGCAGGGCTTAGAGCTGGTAAAACACGTACTATCGGTTTTATTATTCCTGATTTAGAAAACAATAGTTACACCCGCATTGCCAATTATTTAGAACAACTAGTAAGAAAAGAGGGATATCAATTATTACTCGCGTGTTCTGAAGACAATCCACAAATCGAAAAAGAGTGCGTCAAACATCTTCAGCAACGCAGGGTAGATGCTTTGATTATTTCATCATCATTCGTTTCTGCTCAGGATTATATTTTTTATGATGACTGGCAAAACGAAAAGATTCCATTATTCGCACTCGATAGAATATTATCCATATCTAAATTTAGAAATATTGTAGGTGCCGATAAACAAGATTCTAAATTACTGGCTCAAGCATTTAATAACTTTGTAGAAGATTCGGTAGTTTATATTGGGGCTTTGCCCAACTTATCGGTTAGTCAACTTCGTTTAGATGGTTTTAAAGATATTCAACTTAATAATTGTAGTCAAATTGATTTTTTATATGCAAATAATTATAGTCGTCAAGATGCTGATTTTGCCTTTAGTCAATGGTTAGAAAACCATGAAATGCCTAATGGCATTTTTACGACTTCTTTTTCTTTATTACAAGGAAGTATTGATGCAATTTTAAGAAAATTTGGACATCTACCCGAAGCTTTAACGATTGCTACCTTTGGTGATAATGAGTTATTAGACTTTTTGCCATGTAAAGTCATATCGCTTTCACAAGATCACAAAGAAGTTGCCAATGTAACAATAAAACTGTTTTTAAACTATCTGCATAACGAGAATTATCAATCAGGTACGACAATAATTCCGAGGCGATTGATCTATCGAGGTAGCTTAAGCCGTTAAGATATTGATAGACACCAAACGCTATATTGGCTCTAAAACAGTTTAAATTTTAAATAAAAAATAAGATCCAGATCACAAATTATTGATCAATAGAAATAATTTATTTGATAATTAATATTAATTTATTCATTATTGCTGAAACGATTCAATAATGTTAATTCAAGGATTTATATTTGCTGAGTCATTTTAGTCGACCCAACATTTTAACCCAGAGGTATTTATTATATGTTTCATTTAGTTAAAGAAAACATTCATTTAAATGAGCAAGCTACAAATAAAACAGAAGCAATAAAGAAAGTTGCATCGGCATTAACCCAAGCAGGATATGTTGAAGATGGTTATGTTGATGGCATGCTTGAACGAGAATCTCAAGCAGCGACATATTTAGGTATCGGTCTTGCTATTCCCCATGGCACAACTAAAACTCGCCATTTGGTGAAAAAAACAGGGGTGCAAGTATTTTGTTTTCCTAATGGTGTTGAATGGGGGGATGATGGTGAAAAGGCCTATCTTGCAATTGGTATTGCAGCAAGTTCTGATGAGCATTTAGAATTACTTCGTCAACTCACTCATGTGCTTGGTGCTGATGGGGTAGAGGAACGAATCAAAAAAATTCAATCGGCCGATGAAGCAATTGCCATTTTAACTGGCAAAACAAGTCCAGAAGAGAGTCAATTTACTGTAAATGAATCAGCATTATTATTGGATATTCCTGCTGATAGTTTATCAACGCTACAAGCATTAAATGCATCACGTTTAAAACAGCAAAATGCAGTCAATGCAAGTTTTATTGCTGATGTATTAGATAATAAACCAACTTACCTAGGCGAGGGTGTTTGGTTAAATGATAGCAAAGAAGGTAATTTAAAAAATGCGATGGCGATTAGCCGTACAATTAGTAATCTTAATGAAGATGATAAGCCTGTTAAGTTACTTATTACTATGTCAGTCGTTGATGATTCTGTTTCTGAAATTATAAATAACATTGCAACTTTAGCTTTTAATCAAAAATTAGCGTTACTATTATCAGCAAATACTGATGGGCTTATCAATCTTCTTTTATCTGGTTCTCAAACCGTAGGATCTGATGAATCAGAAATTCAATCAACCTCTCCAAATGAGTCGTCTATTACCGAATCAAATAATGAATCATTAAGTCGTGAATTTATTATTCCTAATGAGAATGGTTTACATACTCGCCCATCATCCGTTTTAGTCAAACTCGTTAAAGAATTTAACAGTAAAGTAACTGTTGCTAATTTAGATGGCAAAGGCGAGCCAGTGAGTGCAACGAGTTTAATGAAAATTGTTGCATTGGGTGCCAAAAAAGGCAGTCGATTAAAATTTACCGCCGTTGGCGATGATGCGGCTCAAGCACTTGATGCTATTGGTAAAGCGATTGAAAGCGGTCTAGGTGAGGGTGTTTAAATGACTTATCGTATTGCAACAATCACCTTAAATCCTGCTTATGATCTTTTAGGTTTTTGCCCAAAAGTGGAGCTTGGTGATGTTAATTTAGTCCAAACCAATGCGTTACTTGCTGCTGGTAAAGGCATCAATGTGGCTAAGGTTTTGTCTGATTTAGACGTTCAACTAACTGTCGGTGGATTTTTAGGTAAAGAAAATCGTGATGGCTTTAATTTATTATTTAAATCATTAAATGTGGTTGATAAATTCGAAACAATTGCGGGACGTACACGTATTAATGTTAAATTGACCGAAGAAAATAGTGAAGTAACAGATCTCAACTTTTCAGGCTTTACTATTAGTGAGCAAGACTGGCAAAGCTTTGTAAAAAATTCTCTTGAATGGTTAAAAGACATTGATATGGTTGCTATTAGCGGTAGCTTACCTGCTGGAGTATCACTTGATAAATTTACAAATTGGATGGAACAAGTTAAAACGATTTGTCCAAAAATTGTATTCGATAGTAGTCGAGATGCATTGGTCGCAGGCTTAAAAGCAAAACCATGGTTAATTAAACCAAATGATAAAGAGCTTGAAATGTGGATAGGTCGCAAATTATCGACATTGGATGATGTAAAAAAAGCTGCTATGGAATTAGTTAATTGCGGCGTTGACAATGTTATCATTTCGCTTGGAAGTAAAGGTGCATTATGGGTTACTAAAAATGAAGCATGGTTAGCAAAACCACCTAAATGCCAAGTAGTTAGTACTGTGGGTGCTGGCGATTCAATGGTCGCTGGTTTAATGTATGGTTTAATCACTGAGCAATCAATTAAAGACACTTTAGTCTTTGCATCAAGCGTTGCGGCTCTATCGGTTGGACAGGCTGGTGTTGGTATCGCTGAGCGCCAAGCTGTAAATAATATGCTAGAAAAAATTGAAATAATTGCTGCATAAGGAGTATTCATGAATATATATATTATTGAAGGTAGTCATGCAGGTCCAGTTAATGGACGTTTAGCTAAAGCCGAATTAGCTTTAGCGGCAAATGCCTTAAATTTAAACATGGTTGACACTGCTGTATCGGCAGACGTTATTGTTGCTGTCGGTTCGGGAACCATAAGTGATAAATCTGTGGTTGGCAAAAAAGTGTATGTCGTTGAAGACTTAAATCAACTTTTTGCTAATCCAAAACAGATTTTAACTGATGCACAAAGTAAAGCAAGTGTCTATGAACAATCTACTGAGGTGGCACCAACAGCAACGCCAAGTCATGGTGTAAAACGTATTGTTGCTGTTACTGCTTGTCCAACCGGTGTTGCTCATACTTTTATGGCGGCAGAAGCCATTGAAGAAGAAGCCAAAAAACGGGGGTGGTGGTGTAAAGTTGAAACTCGTGGTTCAGTTGGTGTGGGTAATGAATTAACGCCAGAAGAAGTCGCCGCTGCCGATGTGGTTATCGCTGCATGTGATATCGATGTCGACTTAAGCAAATTTGCGGGTAAAAAACTTTATCGTACCAAAACAGGCCCTGCCCTGAAAAAAACAGCACAAGAATTTGATAAAGCATTTGAAGAAGCAACGGTTTATCAGCCAATAGCAAACTCCTCAACAGCTAAGGCAAGTAATGAGAAAAAAGGTGTTTATCAACATCTATTAACTGGCGTATCTTACATGTTACCAATGGTGGTTGCAGGTGGTTTGATTATTGCACTTTCATTTGCTTTTGGTTCATTTGAAATGGTTGAAGGGGTGCAAAAATTAATAGGTGAACCGCATTTAGCTCAAATTGGAGGGCTTGCTTTCTCGCTTATGGTGCCATTGCTTTCAGGCTATATTGCTTATTCTATTGCTGATAGACCTGGGCTTGCACCGGGGCTTGTGGGTGGTTTACTTGCGGTATCAACTGGTGCAGGTTTTTTAGGTGGGATTATTATTGGTTACTTTGCTGGTTATTTGGCGCTATTAATCACAAAATATTTACCATTACCAAAAACGCTAGAGGCATTAAAACCGATACTAATCGTACCACTATTTGCAACGCTTATTACAGGCCTTGTGATGCAATTTATTGTTGGTACCCCTATTGCATGGTTAATGAACGTTGTAACAGTATGGTTAAACTCAATGGGTACGGCGAATGCGGTTATATTGGGGGCTATTTTAGGCGGAATGATGTGTACTGATATGGGTGGGCCAATTAATAAAGTTGCTTACGCATTTGGTACTGGTTTAATTTCAGCACAAGTTTATGCACCAATGGCAGCGGTTATGGCTGGTGGTATGGTTCCACCTTTAGCGATGGGACTTGCGACACTTATTGCGAGCAAAAAATTTGCTAAAACTGAACAAGAAAGTGGTAAAGCTTCATTGGTATTAGGCTTATGCTTTATATCCGAAGGGGCAATTCCATTTGCTGCTCGTGATCCATTACGTGTTATCCCATGTTGTATTATTGGTGGGGCAATTACTGGGGGCATGGCGTTAGCCTTTGGCTCAACATTAATGACGCCACATGGTGGGTTATTTGCCTTAGCGATTCCTGGCGTGGTTAAACCTGTAGTTGGCTACTTGTTATCTATTGTGACAGGTTCTGTTATTGCTGGTGTGGCTTATGCATTTATTAAACAACCAGAGCCAGAAGCTGCAACTGCCGCTTAATTTTAATCATATAAATAAAAGCGCCATCAAAAGATGGCGTTTTTTATCATCAATACATTATTTTTTTACCCAACGCTGTAAATCTTTAGGAATAAAGTGATCTATTTGTTGTAATATCGATTGTGGATCTTCCGAAACGATTAATGTTTTATAAAAACTATCTCGAACAAACCCTTCATTCACAGCATGTTGTAAAAAATTGAGCATAGGTTGCCAGAATCCCATTACATTAAACAATGCAACGGGTTTTTCATGATAACCGATTTGCATGGCTGTCCATACCTCAAAAATTTCTTCTAGTGTGCCTGTTCCACCTGGCATGGCAATAAAGCTATCAGCAAGCTCTGCAAGTCTTGCCTTTCGTTGATGCATATATCAACTACTTCCAAACGTGTAATACCATGATGAGCAGTTTCAGCTTCGACTAAAAGTTTAGGAATAATACCAATGACCTTGCCGCCATGCTCTAATACTGAATTGGCAATCACCCCCATTAAGCCTTTATTGCCACCGCCATAAATTAGGCGTCGATTTTGTTCAGCTAAAGTTTTACCTAACAGTTCTGCTTGTGTACGATATTCAAAGTGGCTTCCATCATTAGCACCACAAAAAACACAAATATTTTTTTTCATAAATTTTATTCTACCCACTACGTTATTTTCTTACTATTTTAGCACAGCAATCACTTTATTTGTTTACGAGCTGAGCATTCGGTTGTGTTTAGTGTTTTAGATATTGACATAATCGCCATAGATCGTTAATATTTTACCCGTTAAGTGTTCCTCCATAGTTCAGTCGGTAGAACGGCGGACTGTTAATCCGTATGTCACAGGTTCAAGTCCTGTTGGAGGAGCCAATCAATCAATCAATCAATTTTTATAGCCTGCTTATAGTAGATTACCTGTCGCCTAATAACCCATATCAAATCATACAAATTTATTTCCAATAATATTAGATATAGATCTTATAAATTTAATGTTTTATAATCAATAGGTTTTTTAATAGCCAGAAATAATTAAAGAAAAGGAAATAAAATGAAGAAAACATTAATTGCACTTACAACATTTGCGTGTTTCTCAAATCTTGCTTACGCTGAGGTAAATGGATTTTATTTAGGCGGGCAATTAGGTGCTACTATTTTAAAAGCGAGTGACATTGAAGATACTTTACATTATAGACATGGTGGTATAGTGAAAGGCAATATTTTCGACTCAATGCATAAAACTAAATTAGCAGGTGCTTTAAATTTAGGTTACAACCTTTATGATTATGGCGTGCCAGCTCGAGTAGAATTATCTTATACTTTACGTGGTAATGCAGAGAAAAAAGAAAATAGATATAACACATATGAGGATTATCGCCGTCGCACTACGCAAAAAGTAAAAGTACGCATGAATACGTTAATGTTGAACGGTTATTATGATATTGAAATAGACTCACCAATTACTCCATTTGTTGGTGCAGGATTAGGTGTTGCATTCACCAAATTAGAGCATAGTCATAAAGAAAAGTGGAATGTTTCTGTTGATGATGGTGTTGATTATGAACGTTCATTATCAAAAACAAAAACTAAATTTGCATGGAATGTTGCTGCAGGGGCTGCTTATAAAGTTAATAATAACCTAGCTCTTGATTTCACCGCTCGTTATGTAGATGCTGGTAAAGTAACCATTAAAGAATATAACGAATACTATCGAACTAATGCTAGTGGTAAATTAAGATCAATTGATTTATTAGCAGGTGTTCGTTATAACTTCTAATTAATTGATTAAACTAAAAAGGGCTGTAGCCCTTTTTAGTTGATTAACAAGTGCTGCATCAAAATTAGTTACAAAAACCCTCATAGTTAGTATAAATCTCATTTAAAAAATTACGCTACCTATGTCAATGTTTCATGTTCAATAGGCGTCATATTTTATAAATTTGTAAAAAATATTTAAGAGTCTATGTAGCTTAATCGTAAAGATGATTTATTATAGAGTATTCATATTGCAAATCATAATAAGAAATATCAGTATTGATTTTCCACATGCTTGAACTGCTAAGCTTACAATGCGTTGGTTATTTACAGCAAACTATTTGATTAGTTGTTAGTAGTCTGAAAAACAATCTCTAATTCTATTTTCCAATTTGTAAACAGCAGATAATTTTACTTGCCGATATATTTTCTACTTTTCGTCGGGCAATACGTTTTTTACCTGTGGATTAAACTTTAACTCGTAATATGCTTGGTATACCCGCTTATAATGCTATTGATCCCCTTGCTTTTTGATATACCATTAAAGTCAGAAAAGCGTCAACATAAGCTTATTTTAAAATAATCATAATTTAGTGCTTGGTCATTTTTATGGCTGAATCTTCTTTTGCTTGTATTATAGAGAATTTTCTACTTTTTGCTGTGCTATTTTAGTCGATAGTTATATTTTTAATAGCCATCTTCGTCGATGAATTATTAACAGTATTTACTATAAATAAACCACAGAAAAATATAAATCAATACAATAAATACATTACTCAAAGTAATAAATGCAAAAAATGTCAATAAAGCTATATGTTTAGGGAAAAATCTGATAATATTTACAAGGATAAGCGATAAGGGAATAAAAATGATTTATGAACTCGCACCAGCCGAATTGCATGATGAATTTAAAGCTTTTCATCATAATCTAGAAAAAATAGCATCACAACATGTAGAAGTTTGCCCATTTTGTAAAAATACTAAGTTTTATAAAGTTCGGTCAAAACCAACTAAAACATACCGCTGTAAAGCTTGTCATAAATATTTTACTGCTTCAACCAACACTCCTTTCCGTCGTTTAGTGCCATTTAATGAATTAGAAGTTATTTTTATTAGCCGTATAAAAAATATCAGTTATAACAATATTGCTAAACAGCTTGATATTTCACTGGCAAAAGTTATTCGTCGGGAATGTGCAATTATTAATTATCTTAAAAACAATTATCCATCATTACATAATTGGTATACTCATAAAAAACAAACAACATTAATTCCAACTTTAGAACAACAATATAAAATAATTAAAGACAAAGTAACGAATTTATTGGGTGAACAAAATCAAACCTGCATATATTGTGGATCCAACGAAACAACTAAAGTTGGAAATCGTGCTTGCTATCGTTGCCGATGTTGTCGACATAGTTTTAATATTTTAAGAGATACCAGCTTAAACCATATTCCAAAACCAGAATTATGGCTACAATTTATTGATTTGATTGTTTCTGGGACAAATAATTTGCAAATAGCAAAAACACTTAACTTACACAACGATACCGTGCGTAAATGGCGATCTAATTGGTGCAAAATGATGAAGTATTGGCACTGTGATGCGCTTGCCATTTGGTGTAAATATAAAGAAGAAGATAATAATTAACAATTAATTTGATAATTTGACGTTTTATCATAAATTTTTCAAACAATAACATAAATGGAAATCAGTTCTATGAAAAAAAATAATTTATTTTTATATATATGCTTAATTAGCAGTACATTTTTAATCAATGGTTGTGATGGTAAAAAAACATCTGACGGTACCCGATTATCACAATTACCAACTGCGGTTATTAATAGTTATCTTTTTCATACTGAGCCAGAACTTTTACCATTTAGTAAAAAAATTAAACAACAACAAATCCAAGGTTCATCAAGTAAAACAATTAACTATAATGAACAAGGCTTTGTCACTAATTATGATTTAGAAGGATTACATGGTGAAATAAACTATGATACGGCTAAGTATAGCTATGGTATGAACGACACCAGAAATGTTTATGACATTGTTTTTGATTCATCAAAAAATATTCTTGGTATGAAGAATAATGATAATGACATCGTTGCAAGTACGGAATTTGATGAGCAAGGCCGTTTGGTTGAGACAACTTTATCACATTTTGCCGAAAATAATGTGATATTTAGCAGTAGAATTATTTATGATAATGATCATGTAGAACTTGTATTATATAATGCCTATGTTCCTGTCGATGAAAAAACGAAATTCCCAGTATTATCACAAGAAAAAGATGTCATATATAATGATAACGAGCAAATAGAAAAGACCATTACTAAAACATTTAAGTTATCATCAAATGGAGACATCATCATTAATGAGAATAATGAGCAAGAAGTTGAACTAACAGAAACTTGTACTTACTCGGAATATAATCAAAACAACGATTGGACTAAAGCTGTTTGTATTACAGCAGGTAGCGAATCAAAAACTGTTAATCTAACCAGAACAATTCAATATGATTGATTAGTCACAGCCATATTCGTCATATTGGCGGCAAAGTATAATTGTATCTTCAATTAACCGCCTAGCAATGGTGCCATACTTAGGAATTTTAGGTAATTGCGTGTAATGGTACCAGTTTGCTTCAATAAGTTCATTTTTGTCTACCACTATTTCACCACTATCATAATCAGCCAAATAAGCCATCATTAATGAATTTGGAAATGGCCAAGGTTGCGATCCAACATAACGAATATTCTTAATTTTTATTTTTGATTCTTCAAATACTTCCCGTTCAACGGCGGTTTCCATTGTTTCGCCAATCTCAGTAAAACCCGCCAATACGGTGTACAAGTTATCTCGATTATGCCTAACGTGCTTGGCTAATAAAATTTTATTTTTATGACGAATTGCTACGATAATAGATGGTGAAATTTGTGGGTAATAACGTTCTTTGCAGTGATCACACATACAGCACCATTCGGTATTACTGATATACATCTCATATCCACAATATCCACAATATTTATGGGAGCGATAAAATTCAGAAAGCTGCACAGCTCGTCCAGCCATATTAAATAAGGATTGATCTGCGCTATCAAGCAATGGACGGATTGAACTCATCGCATTTTTTATTTCACTACAAATGAGCCAAGCAGTTTGTCCATTTAACTCACCTATTGGTTGAGCTCGTTTATTCGTAAAACCAAGTTCATCAGCACGCCCTACAGGAACTTCACCATCAGGCAACCATAATCGCCCATTAGTACTTACAAACCAATAACCTATTTCACTGCCAGTTAAATTAAATTGTTGTTGTATATTCATATTATAAATGCCAAAAGTAAAAACGAAAAAAGGAGGGGTTCCCTCCTCCTTTTTTAACAATATTATTTTTTTGTTTTCTCGTGAAGCCCTTTTTTCTCAAGTTCCCAGTAGATAAGGCGTTGCTGGACAATTGTGAATAAGTTACTGACGATATAATATAAAACTAAGCCTGATGGGAACCATAAAAAGAACACAGTAAAGATTAATGGCATATAAGTCATTAATTTTTGTTGTAATGGATCGGTAGCTGGAGTTGGTGACATTTTTTGAATTAAGAACATGGAGCCACCCATTAATAAAGGCAAAATATAATAAGGATCTTGCGCAGATAAGTCATAAATCCAAAGCGCAAATGGTGTATGGCGTAATTCAACTGCGCTACTTAACATATAGAATAATGACAAGAAAATCGGCATTTGAATAATTATTAGTAAACAACCGCCTAATGGATTGACTTTCTCTTGTTTGTAGAGCGCCATTGTTTCAACGCTCATTTTTTGTTTATTATCACCATAACGCTCTTTCAAAGCTTCTATACGAGGCTGTAATAATTTCATTTTTGCCATTGAACGATACTGTGCTCGAGTTAATGGGAATAAAAGACCTCGAACAATAAAAGTAATAACAATAATTGAGAAGCCCCAGTTACCAACAAAACTTTGTATAAACTTCAACAAATAAAAAAGAGGTTGTGACAAGAACCATAACCAACCGTAATCGACAATTAAATCAAGATGATTTGCAGTTTCTTTAAGCTGATTTTGAATTTCAGGTCCTAACCATAATTTGGCACTAATGGTTTGTGTACTACCTGCAGGAATAACGGTTGGCTCACCTTTGAAGCCAATTGTTGCTTGTGAGTTATTCGCAGTTGCACGAGAGTAAAATAGATTATTTGTATCCTGTGCTGGCACCCATGCCGAAGCGAAATAGTGTTGCAGCATCGCAATCCAGCCTGTTTGCGTCTCGACCGATAAAGCTTTATCTTTGATATTGTCAAAACTATATTTGCTGTAGTTGCTACTAGAACTAGAGTAAGCTGCACCACGGAATGCACTTTGCCCTAACCCACTACCGCCTTCAGTTGGAATATCATCAGGTAATTTGATAGTTTGTTTTAGTTGTCCATACATAGAAACATCAATAGGCTGGCTACTTTGATTGTTGATGTCATATTGAACATCAATAGCATAATTATTACGATGTAATATGTAATATTTAGTATAACTTACCCCATTGACCTGATACGTTAATGGAACACGCAACTCATCTTGACCATCAGCTAAAACATATTCTGATTTTTCAGTTTTATATACTGGGCGTTTTGAACCTTGTTTAGCATTATCTGGGCCATCTTTACCTGTTAAACCACTTTCAGCAATATAGATGAAATCAGGACGTGATGCTAATAACTGAAAAGGCGTACCAGAATGCAGTGTTTGCTCATATTTTAATAATTGTGCAGCTTGTACATCACCACCATAAGTATTAATAGTGAGTGACAACACATCTGATTTTACAGTAATTATTTTACCCTGTGCCAAGCCATCTGTTGAATTATCATCACCTATTTGTTGTGTTAATTGGTTTGTGATCGGAGGCTTAGGTGCGTGATCTTCCTCCCACGCTTTCCAAATAAAAAAAGATACAAAAAGTAAAGCAATGACTAAAATATTACGTTGAGATCCCATTAGTGTTTTTCTCTATTGGTTTTAGTTTTTGGAGGAACAAAATCTTCTCCTCCGTCATGTAAAGGATGACATTTTAATACACGTTTAGCTGTTAGCCAACCACCTTTTATGAATCCAAAGCGTCTTAGTGCAATTATTGCATATTGTGAACATGTCGGCGTAAAGCGGCATTTTGGACCAAATAAAGGACTAATAAAACGTTGATAAACACGCACAAAAAAAACAAAAGTATTAACTATCATGTGGTTACATGCATAAACGTGCAGCTTAATAATTGATATGAATTTATCTAAATATCGATTTTGGCTATGATTCGTTGACATAATTTATTGAGTGTTTCAACGATTTGTTGATTATCTAAATCTATAACAGGCTGTTTAGCCATCAAAATAAAATCAATATTAGGAAGTTGATGTTGATGATGTCGAAAATACTCTTTAGTCAATCGCTTAATACGATTACGCTCATGCGCTCTTTTTACCTGTTTTTTCGCTATAGCAAACCCTAACCGTATATGGGTACAGTTATTTTTACGTGCGACTAAGGTTAAAAATGGCGATCCAGCACGCACAGACTCTTGGAAGACATGATTAAAATCAAAGGGAGTTAGCAATCGTAACTCCCGAGGAAAAGTGAACTTAATCACCCAACTTTAAATCAGCTAGCAACAGTTAAACGAACACGGCCTTTAGCACGACGGCGAGCAAGAACTTGACGACCGTTTTTAGTTGCCATACGAGCACGGAAACCGTGAGTTCTATTGCGTTTTAATACTGATGGTTGAAATGTGCGTTTCATGACGATTTATATCCAAATCTAATTTATCAACAGGTTGCAGAGTCTAAACTCCACAGCATTAATTAAAGAAGTCGGAATTATAGAGACTATTTTATTTTTCGTCAATGAGATTTCACCGATTTATTTGAATAAAAACCATTAACAGTTCATTATGGCACAATTGAATAAAATTAAACAAATTCTTATAACATAATAGGTTAAAAAAACAAAAATAAATCAACTAATCCATAAAAGCAAGTACACGCTTACTTTTTTCGCCACCGACTTCGCGTGCTAATTTAGGTACCAAATAACCCGATATCTTTTCGGCTAACTGTTTCATTATGATTTTTGCAACATCATCTTCGACTAAAAAATGGGCGGCGCCTTGCACTTTATCTAACAAATGGATGTAATAAGGTAAAATACCAATATCGAAAAGCCGATTACTTAACTGTGCTAAAACCTTGGCGTTGTCATTAACATTTTTCAATAACACGCTTTGATTCAGTGTTGTCACATCACTTTGTTTTAAAAGCCTAATTGCATTAGCAACATCATTATCAATCTCATTGGGATGATTAATGTGAGTAACTACTACAATTTGCAACCTGCTTTCAAAAAATAATTTGCAAAGCTCAGATGTTACTCGTGAAGGAATAACAACTGCTAAACGGGTATGGATACGCAAACGTTTAATATGTGGGATTTGTTCTAAGGCATTAATCAAAAATGCTATTTCATGATCTTTAGCCATTAAAGGATCACCACCTGATAAAATAATTTCATCAAGTTCTGGATGGTTAGCAATATATTCAAGTGCAAAAGCCAGATTTTTTTTATTGCCTTGGTTATCATGATAAGGGAAATGCCGCCTAAAACAGTAACGGCAGTTAATTGCACAGGCTGTTTTCGTTATTAACAATGCTCGGTTATGATACTTATGTAATAGCCCAGGGATAACATTATCTTGCTCTTGTAATGGGTCATTGCTATAACCCTTTACTTTTAATAATTCGTTATCATCGCAAAGCACCTGCAATAAAAGAGGGTCGTTATTGTCGCCTCTTTTCATCCGGTTGATGAAAGCCATAGGTACACGAAGTGGAAACTGCTTTTTTGCCAATTGCATAGAGCTTGAAATGGTTTTTGGGTCTAGATCCAAATAAGCATATAAAACATTGATATCTGTCACAACATTGGCAAGCTCTATAATCCATCTATCTTTATTATTTGGTAGTTCAATTTTTTGCTGTATAATGTGGCTCATTTTTTGTAATTCAGAATTTTAGTTGGAGCTTTTATGGCATCTTATAGTACTAATGAGTTTAAAGCGGGTCTTAAAATAATGCAAGATGGCGAGCCATGTGTCATTGTTGAAAATGAATTTTACAAACCCGGTAAAGGTCAATCAATTAACCGCGTAAAAATTAAAAAATTACTTTCAGGAAAAACTGTCGATAAAACTTTCAAATCTGGCGAATCAGTTGAAGCCGCTGATGTTGTGGATATGAATTTAACTTATCTTTATACCGATGGCGAGTTTTGGCATTTCATGAATAATGAAACATTTGAACAACTTTCAGCTGATGCTAAAGCGGTTGGTGATAATGCCAAATGGCTAGTTGATCAAGCTGAATGTATTTTAACTTTATGGAATGGTCAGCCAATTGCAGTAACGCCACCGAACTTTGTTGAACTTGAAGTGATTGAAACCGATCCAGGTCTAAAAGGTGACACAGCAGGAACGGGTGGAAAACCAGCAACGCTATCAACTGGTGCTGTCGTACGTGTGCCACTATTTGTACAAATTGGCGAAATTCTAAAAGTTGATACACGCTCTGGCGAATATGTTTCACGCGTAAAATAAAGTAGCTTATGATTAATTTTAATTTATCATAAACAAGAGAGGTTTCTTGACCTCTCTCTTGCTTACCCAAATCCATGTTGCTTACCTCTGGAAGAAGTCTAATCTCCTACTCGAAAGTTATCATCAATAGTGAGTTTTATCCACAAAGCTTAAAAAGTACTAAATTAAATAATCCCCAAAACAATGCATCTAGCACTTAAAAATCATTCAGAAAACACATTGATTTTATTGGATTTTTTTATTTTTTACTGAATCTAGTATGCGATAAGGGATCTATATTTTGCAGCTTTTATCTTTGGATGATGGCATAGCGGTAAGTATTAATTTTCAAAATATTACTCAATTTTAATAAATTCTAAAGTTTTGTTACGAAGTCGAAATAATCAAATATTTCCCATTAAACCATATTGTTATTAATTTTTATCGTATATTGCCAATAAAAATTAAGCAACATATTGATGTCGTTTTCAATAACCAGAATTGTAGCGTGGTTTTGTTTGTTGCCGTTAGTCGAGTTAGCAAGCTATCGGTGAAAATATTTAGGCAGTGATATAGCCTCATATTAGAGGCTATTATCGTATTTATCAGGCTATATTTCAATTTAAGCGAATTATAAATAAACCACATGAGTGCCTTTTTCGGGTTGAAAAGTAGCTTTGCCAAATTCATCTAAGAAATAGGCAATATGATCGGCTTTATCCCCTACTAACCGTCCTTTTACTTTGTTCCATGTCATGAGGACTATCATGGCATCAGGTTCACAGCAAATTAACATGGGTTGTTCAAATTCTTCGTTCCAATAAAATTCACCGCCGTATATTTTATGGGCGGTGAGCAATAAATAACATCCGTATTCTTGCGATATCATGTTGAGTTGTTCTTCTGGAATGCTAAAGTTTTTTTCAGCCAGTTCACTGATGATCATTTCAACAACCGTAATACTTTTTTCAGAGTAATCGAGCTGGTTAATGCTCCATGTTGGACTATTTAATATCGCATTTTGTGCCCATGCTTCGATCTCTTGATATAATTCATTTTTTTGTTCAGTCATTTTTATTCACTTCGCTATTGAGTTTAATCTGTTCTAATTGCTTAACACTTTGCCACGCGTCTTCCATTTGTTCAAGCGTTGCATCAATTAAAGATAAGTTTTTTTGTTTGAGTATCGATTCTAATTGTTGAAATCGTCGGGTAAATTTTTTATTGGCTTGCTGTAAACAGAGTTCTGATTTAACCTTTAAATGCCTAGCTAAATTGACGGTCGCAAACAATAAATCACCAAGTTCTTCCTCAATTTTTTGTGGATCTTGTTTGTTTTGTTCAAGCTCTTGCTCAACTTCATCAATTTCCTCTTTTACCTTATCAAGCACAGGTTTTATATCATGCCAATCAAAACCAACCGAGGCACAACGCTTTTGAATTTTTTCAGCTTGCATTAAGGCAGGTATTGCTTGGGGAATATCATTGAGCAATGAGTATTGTGCTTTTTGATCGCGTTCTTTTTGTTTAAGTTGTTCCCAGTTAGGTTTTTCTACCTTATTTTCGGTGAAAATATGCGGATGACGATAAACTAACTTATCAGCAACCGCTAAACAGACCTCATCAAAATCAAAGCTTCCTTGTTCTTGGGCTAAATCAGCATAAAAGACAATGTGAAACAATAGATCGCCAAGTTCTTTTTTTAGCTCCTCCATATCTTGTTTATCAATTGCATCAAGCACTTCGTACGTTTCTTCTAGTGTATATGATTTTAAAGACGAAAAAGTTTGAATTCGATCCCATTCGCAACCATTAATTGGATCGCGAAGTTGTTTAATAATAGCTTGTAAGCGCTGTAATGCGTTCAAAATATCCCCCACAAATAAGTAATTAATCAGCGTCATTGTAAAGGTTTAATAACAAAACGGTTATTTTTTAAAGGTTAATGCCAATATATTTTGATGTTATTGCTAATTATTTCACCCAAAATAATGATAAAAGCACTAAACTAAAGCTATTTACGGAACTTGTAGCCGATAAAAGCGAATTAAGTATATAATACTCCTCTATTAAATTAACTTTATTGATATATGAATAATTTACGTGAACTTACTTTAAGAGGCACCATTCTTGGTGCTTTTATTACTGTCATTTTTACTGCATCGAATGTTTATCTTGGTTTGAAAGTTGGATTAACGTTTTCATCCGCAATTCCTGCGGCAGTGATTTCAATGGCAATATTGAAACTGTTTTCGGGTTCAACTATTTTAGAAAATAACATGGTGCAAACTCAAGCATCAGCAGCGGGTACATTATCTTCAATTATTTTTGTGCTTCCGGGTTTGTTAATGATTGGTTACTGGCAAGACTTTCCCTTTTGGCTAACCTTTGCAATATGTGCCGCAGGCGGAATGCTTGGGGTTTTATTTTCAATTCCATTGCGTCATGTCATGGTCGTTAAAAGTAATTTACCTTACCCTGAAGGTGTAGCCGCTGCTGAAATTTTAAAGGCAGGATCTAAATCCGATAATAAAGAAGCTAACGATGGTTTAAAGGATATTTTATTTGGCGGCATCATTGCCTCTATTGTTAGTCTTTTTACTAATGGTTTTCGCCTATTATCTGAAAGTACTGCTTATTGGTTTACCGCTGGCAAATCCATTTTTCAACTGCCTATGGGATTCTCGTTAGCGTTACTCAGTGCTGGTTATTTGATCGGAATTATGTCAGGAATTGCTATTTTAATTGGAACCATTATTGGTTGGGTATTTGGCGTTCCAATTTTAAGTGCAATTACCGATTATGATACCAGTCAGCCTTTATTTAAAGTTGCAATGGGATTTTGGGCAAAAGATATACGCTTTATTGGTGCGGGGGTCATAGCTATTGCAGCGGTTTGGACATTACTGACATTAATCAAACCGATGATTGAAGGTTTAAAAATATCATTTAAAAGTATGCGTTCAGATGTGTCTGGCAATGATATTGCATCAACCGAGCGGGATTTATCACCTAAAGCTATTTTATTAATTATGGGTGGTATGTTAGTTATTTTGTTAGTGACTTTTTATAGCTTTATTGCCGATAGTGGTTTATCAGCAAGCATGGCTTGGACATTAGTTTTTTGCGCTGTATTATTTGCTTTTATTATGGGCTTTTTAGTGGCTGCCGCATGTGGTTATATGGCTGGACTTGTTGGCTCATCAGCAAGCCCAATATCAGGAATAGCAATTGTTGCAGTGGTTGTCATTTCATTAATCTTATTAGGTTTAGGTGAAGCGAATGGTATGCTAGCTTCTATTGAAGGCTCCAACTTTGCCACAGCCCTTGCACTCTTTACTACTAGTGCCGTTTTGGCAATAGCATGTATTTCAAATGATAATTTACAAGACCTAAAAACAGGTCATTTGGTTAATGCTACCCCATGGAAACAACAAGTGGCATTATTACTTGGCTGTGTTGTTGGTGCAATTGTTATTGCGCCTATTTTAGAGATTTTATATAACGCTTACGGCTTTACTGGCGCTTTACCTCGTTCTGATATGGATACAACTCAAGTTTTGGCAGCACCACAAGCAACACTGATGACAACAATTGCTAAAGGTATTTTTGCCCATCAACTTGACTGGACGATGATTTTAATAGGGCTTGCTTTAGGCGCTGTCATTATTATTATTGATTTAATTCTTGCCCAAAATAAATCTAACTTTCGCATACCTGCACTTGCTGTTGGTTTAGGCATTTATTTACCACCAAGTATCACAACACCAATTTTTATTGGCACTTTATTATCATGGATAATTAAACGTAATGCTTACAAAAAAGCCAAAGCACAAAATTTAGATCCAGAAGAGCAATTCAAAAAAGCTGATCGTAAAGCGGCATTAATTGCATCAGGCTTGATTGTTGGTGAAAGTTTAGTGGGCGTTTTATTAGCCATTGTGATTGTGATTAGCATCACCAATGGTGGAAATGATGCTCCACTTGCAATACCGCTCGATTTAGGTATGTTACCTCAACTTTTAGGTCTCTTTGTTTTTGTTGGTATATGTACGTTCTTTATTCGTCGTGCTTTATCAGCAATAAAAAAATAGTCCTGTGAATTATTAAATTTAAGCCCTTTTCGTTTTATCAAAGGGCTTTTTTGTTTAAATTGATTGTGTTATAACGTCCCTAATTTTGGATGATTAAAACAATTTTTATTAACTTATTTTATTTTGAATAATAGACAAAAATATCATGATAGTTTTTGATTCAATCCAAGTGCGCCGAGGCGTTAACTTGCTTTTAGATAATGCTTCAGCAACTATTAATCCTCAACAAAAAGTGGGATTAGTGGGTAAAAATGGTTGCGGAAAATCGACGCTCTTTTCACTGATTAAAGGTGAAATTCAAGCTGATGCTGGCACGTTAAATATACCATCGCAATGGCAACTCGCTTGGGTCAATCAAGAAACACCCGCATTAGATATCCCTGCGATTGAATATGCCATTGATGGCGATCGTGAGTATCGACAATTAGAAAAACAATTAAATACCGCTAATGAACAAAATAATGGTCAGCAAATTGCGGTTATTCATGAAAAGCTTGATACCATTGATGCTTGGACAATTCGCGCTCGAGCCGCAACGCTACTACATGGACTAGGATTTTCTAATGAACAATTAATGTTACCGGTTAAGTCCTATTCTGGTGGTTGGCGGATGCGATTAAATTTGGCTCAGGCATTAATGTGTCGTTCTGATTTATTACTGCTTGATGAACCAACCAATCACCTTGATTTAGATGCCGTGATTTGGCTTGAAAAATGGTTAAGTAACTATCCGGGAACTTTGATTTTAATCTCTCACGATCGTGATTTTTTGGATCCGTTAGTCAATAAAATTATTCATATTGAGCAAAAGAGTTTATTTGAATATACGGGCAATTATTCCTCCTTTGAGATCCAACGTTCAACTAAACTTGCTCAACAACAGTCGCTTTATGAAAGCCAACAACTCAAAGTTGCACACTTGCAAAATTATATCGATCGCTTTAGAGCCAAAGCAACAAAAGCTAAACAGGCACAAAGCCGTATAAAAATGTTAGAAAGAATGGAGCTGATTGCACCTGCGCATGTTGATAATCCATTTCATTTTAATTTTAAGCCATCTGAATTCTTACCAAGCCCTTTGTTAATGATGGACAAAGTCGTCGCGGGTTACGATGACAAAATTATACTAGAAAAAATTAAGCTTAATCTAGTTCCCGGTTCGCGCATTGGCTTATTAGGGCGCAATGGTGCGGGAAAATCAACACTGATTAAATTACTCGCCGGAGAAATTGCACCTAAGGAAGGACATATTAATCTCGCTAAAGGTGTTCAATTAGGCTATTTTGCTCAACATCAATTAGAATATCTACGCCCCGATGAGTCACCACTTTGGCATTTAACGCAACTTGCTGAACAAAAAAATACAGAGCAAGAACTGCGTAATTATTTGGGTGGATTTGATTTTCAAGGCGATAAAGTCACCGAGCCAGTTAAAACTTTCTCGGGCGGTGAAAAAGCACGTCTTGTTTTAGCTTTAATTGTCTGGCAAAAACCGAATCTCCTTTTATTAGACGAACCAACTAACCATCTAGATTTAGATATGCGACAAGCGTTGACAGAAGCGCTAATTGATTTTGACGGTGCATTAGTTGTGGTGTCACATGATCGCCATTTACTACGTTCGACCACCGATGAATTCTATTTAGTCCATGATCATAAAGTTGAACCATTTGACGGCGATCTTGATGATTATCAAAAATGGTTAGCCGAAGCACAAAAAAATGATAACCAATCAAATGACGAAATAAATTCACCCAAAAAAGAAAATACAATTAATATATCAGCTCAAGATCGTAAAGAGCAAAAACGCAAGCAAGCTGAATTACGCGCACAAATGCAGCCAATAAAAAAACAGTTACAAAAAGAAGAGCAAACACAGGAAAATTTAGCAAAACAACTGCAAATGATAGAACAACAACTGTCTGATCCGATGATGTATGAAGCCAATAAAAAATCGGATTTAACAAGTTTACTTTTGCAACAAAGCCAACTGAAAAGCGAGTTAGAGCAAAGCGAGTTAAAGTGGTTGGATTTGCAACAGCAACTTGAAGAATTTCAAATAGAATAGATTATTTCACTTGTAATGCAATATTGTAATAAATAAGTTTAATTTTATTGGCTAGAATAAAAAAAATCACAGATTTAACTCTGTGATTTTTTGATTTTATCAAATAATTTATTCTAATAAAATTGATTAGCTTTTTTCAACTTGACTAAAATCAAGCTCAACAGGCGTTGAACGACCGAAGATTGAAACCGATACTTTTAAGCGGCTTTTTTCATAATCAACTTCTTCAACAACACCATTAAAGTCAGCAAATGGACCCTCGTTAACACGAACAAGCTCACCTGGTTCAAATAAAGTTTTAGGACGTGGCTTATCACCAACTTGTTGTAAGCGATTCATAATAGCATCAACTTCACGCTGACTAATCGGGGCAGGTCTATCAGAAGTACCACCAATAAAGCCCATTGTTCTTGGCACACTTCTTACTAAATGCCAAGTCGCATCATTCATCGCCATTTCAACTAATACATAACCGGGAAAGAATTTACGTTCACTCTTACGGCGCTGACCGCTTTTCATTTCAACAACTTCTTCGGTTGGTACTAATACTTCCCCAAAAGAATCTTCCATATCATGTAATTTAATATATTCACGTAATGATTGTGCTACACGCGCTTCATAACCAGAATACGCTTGTATAACATACCAACGTTTTTGTTGTGTTTCGCTCATATTAACGCCCTATTGATGTTAAATAAAAGATGGCTGAACCGAATAAAGAATCCATTCCCCAAAGCGCTAAACCAACAATAACTGTGATAGCAGCAATCAGCATGGTTGTTTGTGTCGTTTCTTTACGAGTCGGCCATACAACTTTTCTTAACTCTTTTCGTGATTCTTGTAAAAACAACAAAAATGATTTACCTTTAGCTGTCGTGATCGCAATTAATAAAGTTAATAGCGAAAGCACAACAACCGCTATAATCCGAACGATCGTATTAGGTTGATATATATCATTAGGTTCAGCAAAATAAAAATTTCCCCAAACAACAAACGCAATCAATACTAAAACTAAACACCATTTCAATTTGTCTAGAGCAGTATTTGTATTTTGACCCTCGTTACTTACTAGCATATAAAACCCATGATTATGTTATATTATAATAATATCTACTTTCCAAAATGCTCTTTTAAATAAAAACATTTTGCTAAACAGACTAGATAAGAAAGGGCATCAAATGACACCCTCATCTCATAATTGCAAGCCTTTAAATTATTTAATAACCTTAGCAACCACACCAGCACCAACAGTACGACCACCTTCACGAATCGCAAAACGTAAACCTTCAGCCATCGCGATAGGGTGAATTAATGATACTGTCATTTTGATGTTGTCACCAGGCATTACCATTTCTACGCCTTCTGGTAATTCAATAGTACCCGTTACGTCAGTTGTACGGAAGTAGAACTGTGGACGGTAACCTTTGAAGAATGGAGTATGACGACCACCTTCATCTTTACTTAAGATATACACTTCTGATTCAAAATCAGTATGTGGAGTGATTGAACCTGGTTTTGCAAGTACTTGACCACGTTCGATTTCTTCACGTTTTGTGCCACGTAGTAATACACCAACGTTTTCACCTGCACGACCTTCGTCAAGTAATTTACGGAACATTTCAACACCAGTACAAGTGGTTTTAGTTGTTGGTTTGATACCCACGATTTCAACTTCTTCACCCACTTTGATTACACCGCGTTCAACACGACCAGTTACTACTGTACCACGACCTGAAATTGAGAATACGTCTTCAATTGGTAATAGGAATGGTTTATCAATATCACGCTCTGGCTCTGGGATGTAGCTGTCTAATGCTTCAGCTAATTCAACAATTTTGTCTTCCCACGCTGCTTCGCCTTCTAATGCTTTAAGCGCTGAACCACGGATTACTGGTGTGTCATCACCTGGGAAATCGTATTGAGATAGAAGCTCACGGACTTCCATTTCAACTAATTCTAATAACTCTTCGTCATCAACCATATCACATTTGTTTAAGAATACGATGATGTAAGGAACACCTACTTGACGACCTAAAAGGATGTGCTCACGAGTTTGTGGCATAGGACCATCAGTTGCTGCTACGACTAAGATAGCACCGTCCATTTGTGCCGCACCAGTGATCATGTTTTTAACATAGTCAGCATGGCCTGGGCAGTCTACGTGCGCATAGTGGCGAGTTGGTGTATCGTATTCAACGTGTGAAGTATTGATGGTGATACCACGTGCTTTTTCTTCTGGTGCGTTATCGATTTGATCGAATGCACGAGCTTGACCGCCGTATTTTTTAGCAAGAACAGAAGTAATTGCTGCAGTTAAAGTTGTTTTACCATGGTCAACGTGGCCGATTGTACCAACGTTAACGTGGGGTTTTGTACGTTCAAATTTTTCTTTAGACATC
>NZ_LZHN01000040.1:0-159440 GCF_001690435.1 Gilliamella sp. Nev3-1
CCAGCTAGAGCGGTTTGGCTTTAATCCGGTTGGTGTCGGTCTTGATGCGGGTTATTTTACGGCTCCCATTTGCCATTTACTGCTGGCAGAGCAGATATATCCGGTGTTGGGTTATCGCCGCCCCACCCATGGTGCGAATCCCATCAGAAAAAAGCAGTTTATCTATAACAGTCAAAACGATACTTATACTTGCCCAAACGGGCAAACATTAATATATAAAACTACCAGCAGGGAAGGTTATCGTCATTATCATTCTGATGCAACAACCTGCAAAATCTGTCCGTTATTGTCACAGTGTACACAGAGTAAAAATACACAGAAAGTCATCACACGGCATATCTGGGAAGCAGATAAAGAGAAAGCCAACGAGATTCGTTTAAGTCAGTGGGGTAAAAAAGTCTATGCTCGGCGAAAAGAAACGATAGAGCGCAGCTTTGCTGATGCTAAACGACATCACGGACATCGCTATGCACGATTTAGAGGAAGAGCGCAGGTTCAAATGCAGTGTTTATTGGCCGCAACGGCTCAAAATATCAAGAAAATAGCGATAAAGCTATTTTTGTTACGTTTTTTTAAGCTATTTTTTAATTTATTTAATAAAATCCAAATTAAAAATCCTATTTATGGTTTAAATAAAAAAATAAACCCCGAATTATATCGAGGTTTGTCATCAATCTGAAGCAATTTAATTGCTTTTATTTTTAGTAGGGGGAGAAGCATTATTTTATTTTTACTAGCGTACTAACTTCTTTACCTAGCATATTGTTTAAATAAACTAGATCATTAGATGTTAAGGTTCCTACAGCATATTTTAATTGTAGCAAGCTAGTTAAATAATTATATTTTGCATCAGATAGGTTTCGTTTTGCACTATATAGCTGTGTTGTCGCATTTAATACATCAACAATTGTTCGTGTTCCAACTTGATAGCCAGAATTAGTTGCTTCTAATGAACTTTGTGCAGAAACGACAGCTTGTTGATAAGCTTTGATTGCACTAATTGATGATGAAATATTATTGTATGATGAACGTACTTGATTAATCACGTTTCTATTGGTACTTTCTAATTTTTCGCTAAAGCTGACGTAATTTTGTTGTGCTTGTTCGACCTTAGACATTGTTGCGCCACCAGAAAAAATAGGTAGATTAACACTAACACCAACATAATTATTTCCTGAGTAAGACTTATTGCCATGTCCACCCACTGCTACATTATTACCATATCGGTCAGTTTTGTTAAGATTTGTTGATGCATCTAAATTTGCTGTAGGTAAATGACCTGATTGAGAAAGTTTGATCTGTTCACGCGCAATATCTTGATTTAATTTCATTGTTAGTAAATTAAGATTAGACGTTTCAGATTGTTTTAACAATGTGCTGATTTGCGTTGGATTTTCTGTTCTAAAGGTATTAGTGTTAACGCTTGCTAAACTAGAATAAAAACGACCGCTCACTTGGCGTAAATCTTCTATTGCATTGTTTAGATCATTTAAAGCATTAACTTGTTGCGCAACGGTTAGATCATAGTTTGCTTGAGCATTTTGTACATCAGTAATTGCAACTAAACCGACTTGGTGTTGTTGGCGAGTTTGTTCTAACTGACGCCCAATTGCTTTTTTTTGTGCATCAATAAAGCTCAATGCATCAAGTGTTTTTAAAACATTAAAGTAGGCAACAGAAGTATTTAATATTAGTGTTTGCCCTTGATATTGATAAGCGATATCAGCAACGCTTGCTTGCTTTTTAGTAATATCTAAGCCTTTCCAATTTGAAAAATTAAAAATGCTTTGCGATACAGCTACTTGATATAAATTTCCGCTTTTAGATTTTACGCCACTTGTATCTCGCCGACCATGCGTTACACCATAAGAAGCACTCAAACCTATTTGTGGCAACAAACTTGCCCGAGAACCAGAAATGGCTGCATATGCTTTATTTTTTTCCGCTAATGAGCTGCGTAGATCTGGGTTGGTTTCTTTAGCTTGTTCATAAACTTGTATTAAATTTTCAGCGAAAGCAGATTGGCTTAGCAATAATCCAATTAAAAAAGTTAAGGTTTTTTTCATTAATCTTCTCTTTGAAATCATTAAAATATAGTATCATCTCTAATAGCGTAATTTTAACAGATAATTAGCATATAGTAAGCATTGTTTGTATGCTATTCGCACTTTTTATTCAAATTCAGTTTACAATCGAGAATTTATATGAAAATTAAACATAATCCGGTAAATTTTAACAAAAATGATATCGTTAATTTAACTAAACGAATTTTGTATAAAGGTTTTTTTTCTTTATTTGAATACCGTTTTCAATATCGCAAGTTTGACGGCTCAATGAGCGAGGTTGTCACTCGTGAAATTTTAGAACGTGGAAATGCGGTTGTGCTTTTAGCTTATGATGCAAAGCGTGATAAGGTGGTACTAATAGAACAAGTTAGGATTGCTGCTATTGAAACTCAAGACAGCCCTTGGATGTTAGAGCTAATAGCTGGTATGATGGATCACGAGAATGAATCCTTAGAAGATGTAGCAAGGCGTGAGGCAATGGAAGAGGCGGGAATCACTATAGGTCGATGTAAACCTATTATTAGTTATTTAGCCTCACCCGGCGGTTTAACTGAACAATTGCATATATTGGCTGGTGAAGTTGACTCATCAACAGCTAAGGGGATTCATGGCCTTGCCGAAGAGAGTGAAGATATTAAAGTCCATGTCGTAAGCCGTTCTCAAGCTTATCAGTGGATTGAAGATGGAATAATTAACAATGCAGCATCAATTATTGCCCTTCAATGGTTGGAGCTTAATCATCAGCTATTACAAAATGAGTGGAAGTAACTTTTTATAATTATGTTTAATTATTCCTTTCATAGACGTGTGATTTATTTTACAATTTAACATAACAATATGATTTATAAAGGTATTTTGCTTTCAATCACAATACCTATTTTATTGCTGACATTATTAACCATAATTATAGATTAATAAATAATTGAGGTAAATTTTGGGGTCATTTTTAGAGCTTCAGACCCGTAATAAAAATTACGGCAAAATATTACATATAACTGATACCCATCTTTTTGCAGAAGATAGTGGCTCGTTGCTTGGTATTAATTCTAATGCAAGTTTTTTAGCTGTTATCGATGACATAAAGAAAGGCAATAGGCAATATGATTTAATTGTGGCAACAGGTGATTTTGTGCAAGATGACTCTAAAAAAGCTTATGCTCGTTTTGCTGAACAAATAAATAAATTTAACACTCCATGCGTATGGTTGGCTGGCAATCATGATAATTATGCACATATGCAAGAAGTGTTTGCAAACTATCAACTTGCTGATAATAAAATCGTACTGTTGGGTGATAACTGGCTGACAATTCTATTAAATAGTCAAGTTGTTGGTCAGGCTTATGGCTTTTTACACGAATCTGAGCTCGAATTTTTACACAACACCTTAACTGAACATTCTCATAGATATGCGTTAATTTTTTTACACCATCATCCCATTTATTCAGGTTGCCATTGGTTAGATCATCATATTTTAAAAAATTATGAGCAATTAGAAAAAGTTATCCAAAAACATCCAAATGTAAGAGGACTAGGTTGGGGACATATTCATCAGAAACAAGATTATGTTTGGCATAAATGTAAGGCATTCTCAACGCCTTCAACTTGTTTCCAATTTAAACCGGAATGTTATGATTTTCAATTATCAAGTGATGATGCACCTGGTTGGCGAGAAATTACGCTTAATACCAATGGAACCATTGATAGTGAGGTTTATAGATTAAAGAATAACCGCTTTTTACCTGATATCTCTCAAAATGGTTATTAGTCAGTAGCAATATTTCTAGCAATAATAGATGTAGGCTTAACACTAGCCCAATAGTTATAGTAAAGGGGCAAAAAAGTAAAACAATCTCTCAGTTACACGTTGCCATATAGGCCGTTGGTTCCATTTTTCGGCCTTTATTTGATCTGAATTAGATAAATATTTTTGTAAAAGATCGGCTAGTGAATTAGCAAACTCTGCATCATCAATTACAGTGGTAATTTCAAAATTAAGCCATAAGCTACGCATATCTAAATTAACAGTACCAACAAGGCTGAGCTGGTTGTCAATTAAAACACTTTTAGTATGTAATAAGTTATCATTGAATTGATAGAGTTTTACCCCGCCGTTTAATAATTCAGAAAAAAAGGCTCGACTTGCCCATTTGACCATTAATGAATCATTATTTTTGGGAATGATGATAATCACTTCGACCCCTCGCTGTGCTGCGGTGCATACAGCATGTAAAATATCATCACTTGGTACTAAATAAGGTGTAGTAAAAATAATTTGCTCTTGTGCTGAATAAATTGCTGTTAATAGCACTTGATGGATCATATTTTCTGTATAACCTGGGCCAGATGGGATCAATTGCATAATGTGTTTTTTATCTTCTGGTGGCTCGGCAAAATCAGTAATTTGTGGTAATGCTAAATGTTTACCTGTTTCTAGTTCCCAATCACAAGCATATATGGCTCCCATAAGTGTTGTAACCGGCCCACTCATTCTTATCATAATATCAACCCATTCGCCAACATGTTTATTTTGTTTAAAAAAACGCGGATCAACTATATTCATGCTTCCAGTATAAGATATATAGTTATCAATAATAGCGACTTTTCGGTGTTGGCGTAAATCTAACCGTCTAAACATAAAGCGAAGCAAGTTTACTTGTAAAGCTTCGACAATGATAATGCCAGCATCGCGCATTCTTTTACTAGCGTTTGTTTGGATAAAATGCCGGCTACCAGCAGAATCAACCATTAATCGGCAAATTACGCCTCGTTTACTTGCTTGAATGAGCGCCTGCTCAACATCATCAGCTCGCCCCCCCTCATTCCAGATATAAAATACCATTTCAATATTTGATGTCGCTTGGTTTATATCATCAATTAAACGGTCAAAAATGACATTGGTTTCACTCAACAATTCAATGTGATTACCATTAATACCATCAAGACCCGTCTGGTGCTTACAAAGTTGGAAAATGGATTTGCTAACTTGGCTTACGTTTCCAGTGAAGATATCAGAAAAGTCACTTATTCGGTGAATAAACTTGGAAATAGTTGGGCGCATTTTTTGAGCTCGTTTAACCCGTTGTTGCCCTAAGTGAGCTTCGCCTAGCGCAAAATATAAGATCACACCCACAAGTGGTAAGATATAAATAACTAACATCCATGCAATAACGTAAGTTGTTGGTCTTCGTTTAAAGACAATACGTAACGTCGTTGAAACAATGATCAACCAATAAACGAGGAAGATCAAAGAACTGACTAAAGCATGAAATGAGGTAAATTGCATACTTATTAGTTATTATTTAGGTTTAATTTAGTTATCGGATCCTTAGTTGAATCATAATGCTGGAATACCTCTGGTAATGGTTTGGGATTATTATGTTTGTCCACTGAAACATAAGTAAATACGGCATCTGTTATGCAAAATCGTTGTGTTGTATCAGATGTATCAATGACTTTTTTAACCCAAACTTCAATACCTATTGTGATAGATGTTTTTCCAGTTTTAATGCAATGTGCATAACAACAAACCACATCGCCCACCATGGCTGGTTTATAAAATGTAATACTACTAGCATTAACCGTTACTACTCGGTTTCTTGCGATCTCTTTTGATAAAATACCGCCTGCAAGATCCATCTGAGACATGATCCAACCACCAAAAATGTGCCCATGAGGATTGGTGTCTGCTGGCATTGCAAGCGTTCTAAGCACTAGTTGACCTTTAGGATTTGTATCTTGTGTCATGCTAAAATACCCTTTTTTATTATTTATTATTTGTTCTCTAAATCATTATTCATATTTTTATAGATATAAATACCTGATATCAACGATAACAGTAACGATGCGCTCGGCAAAATAAATACTTTAAATATCCAAAAGAAATCATCTGTAGTGTAATAGGTTGCTACTAAACTTGTTGTGCCACATAGTATAAAAAAGACAACCCATAATAAATTTAATTTATTCCAAATAGTTATATCTAGCTGGATTTCTTTGCCAAGCATTTTTTGCAACAGATTTTTTTTGAAAATAAATTGACTAACTAACAAGGCTGCGGCAAATAAAAAGTTAATAATCGTGACTTTCCATTTAATTATATTAGGATCACGCATATAAAGTGTAAATCCACCAAAAACCATAACCATTAAATAAGATATCAACTCTACTTTATCTATTTTCCTATATAAGGCAAGGATTAGAAGAAAGCAGATTGTTGCAGTGATCATCAATGCTTGAACACCGACAAAGACATCATACATAGAAAGAAAAACAAAAAAGAACGCAAGTGGAACGAAGTTTAAAAGTTGTTTCATTGATTATTAGCCTAGCACAAGGTAAGTTATCATATTTTAAATGAATAAAAAGCCTATTGGAATAGGCTTATTTTTTGCGATGAAGTTCAGGGTGTGCCTTACAATTACCCGATTGACAATGCCCATAAAGATATAAACTGTGAAAAGTTAGTTCAACACCATATTGCTCAGCAATTTCTTTTTGCCTTGTGTTGATAATGTCATCTCGAAATTCAAATACTTCGCCACAATCTAAGCAAATTAAATGATCATGATGTTGTTGTGTCGCCAACTCGAAAACTGCTTTGCCCCCCTCAAAATTATGACGAGTAACTATTCCTGCATCATCAAATTGGTTCAAAACGCGATAAACGGTTGCAAGCCCGATTTCCTCTCCCATATCAATTAATTTCTTATACAGATCTTCCACGGTGATATGTTGGCATGAAGGATTCCGTAATAATTCTAAAATCTTTAATCTTGGTAACGTAACTTTTAAACCTGCACTTTTGAGCGCCGCATTATTATCATTATCATGATTTGTCATATTACTTCCCATTAATTTGTTAATATTTTTCCATTATAGGAACTATATAACGTAAATAAAAGAAATCATTTTAATAGATTAAATTTTCATTTCAGCTCGGACTTGATTTACCCAACTGTTGATGCGCTCTTCTGTTAATTCTGGTTGGCGATCTTCGTCAATAGCTAAACCAACGAAATGTGTATCATCAACTAAGCTTTTTGACGATTCAAAACTGTACCCTTCAATAGACCAGTTTCCAACAATTTTAGCGCCTTTAGGTTCGATAATATCGCGAAGTGTTCCCATAGCATCACAGAAATACTCTGCGTAATCTTCTTGATCGCCACAACCAAAAATAGCTACTATTTTACCATTAAAATCAATTTTTTCTAAATTAGGAAAAAAATCATCCCAGTCAGCTTGTGATTCACCATAGTACCAAGTTGGAATACCAAAAAATAGGTAATTATATTGTTCAATGTTTTCTTTAGTGGCTTTTGCAATATCAAAAACCTCAGCTTTATCACTACCTAAAATGAGTTGGATTTGCTTTGCTACATTTTCTGTATTGCCGGTGTCACTACCAAAAAAAATACCAACTTGTTTCATATTTGTACCTTTGTTATTTACGATATATAAATTTCTCTTAGAAGTATATCATTGTCATTTATTATCAGCAATGATTCTAAATCACATCAAACATAAGTTATTATTTGCTATACAATTTATTTATCTTGCATTAAAATTATCATCATTTTTATATTAACTTAGGCTGTGGAATTTCGTTATGAACCTGCACGAATATCAATCTAAATACCTTTTTAAGCAATATAATTTACCCGTACCACAAGGATACGTTTGTAATTCGATTGATGAAATACAAGACACATTAGCCGAATTATCGTCAGAAACAGTCTCAAACCCTTTAGTCGCTAAATGTCAGGTTCACGCAGGAGGGCGAGGTAAAGCTGGTGGTGTTATTTGTACTGAAAACTATGATGAAATAAAGCAATTTGCTGAAAAATGGTTTGGGCAACACCTTGTTACTTATCAAACTACTGGTAAAGGTCAGCCTGTTAATAAGATTTTAATTGAAAAAGCATCTAATATTTATAAAGAGCTTTATTTGGGAGCAGTGGTTGATCGTAGTTCTAAGCGTGTAGTGATTATGGCTTCAACAGAAGGTGGTGTTGATATAGAAAGTGTTGCCGAAAAATCACCACACTTAATTTATAAAACTTTGCTTGATCCTTTAACGGGACCTTGTGCTTACCAAGGCCGTGAGCTTGCATTTAAATTAGGATTAACAGGCAAATTAGTTAATCAGTTTACAAAATTATTTGTTAATTTCGCTAAATTATTTTTAGAGAATGATGTTTCATTAGCCGAAGTTAACCCTTTAGTGATTACTAATTCAGAAGAATTAGTTTGTTTAGATGCAAAAATTGTTTTAGATGATAATGCCCTTTTTAGGCATCCTAGCTTAAATATTTTAAGAGATACAACTCAAGAAGATGAGCGTGAATCAATCGCAGCAAAACAAGGCATTAGTTATGTATCATTAAGTGGCAATATTGGCTGTATGGTTAATGGTGCAGGTCTTGCGATGGCAACTATGGATATTATTAAACTGCATGGCGGTGAACCAGCTAACTTTTTAGATGTTGGTGGTGGCACGACGAAAGAGCGTGTTGCTGAAGCATTTAAGTTAATATTATCTGACAAAAACGTAAAAGCGATTTTAGTGAATATTTTTGGCGGTATTGTTCGTTGTGATTTAATTGCCGATGGTATTATTAGTGCAATAAAAGAAATAAGCCTTACCGTTCCTGTTGTCGTACGCCTGGAAGGTAATAATGCACAACTTGCCCGAGAAATTTTATCTAAAAGTAAATTAAATGTTATTACTGCAGAAAGTTTAATAGATGCGGCTCAAAAAATTGTTGCTGTTGCCTAGTAATAGGATGTATGGAGAATAGTTATCATGTCAATTTTAGTTAATAAAGAAACCAAAGTTATCTGCCAAGGCTTTACGGGTAGCCAAGGAACTTTCCATTCACAGCAAGCGCTTACATATGGTACCAAGTTAGTTGGTGGTGTGACACCAGGCAAAGGTGGTACAACTCACTTAGGTTTGCCTGTTTTTAATACTGTAAAAGAAGCAGTTGCAACAACCGGCGCAACTGCAAGTGTTATTTATGTGCCAGCAGCATTCGGTAAAGACTCTATTTTAGAGGCAATTGATGCAGGAATTAAATTAATTGTTTGTATTACTGAAGGCATCCCAACTTTAGATATGTTGATTGTTAAAGAAAAATTACAACTTAACAATATAGTAATGATAGGACCAAACTGCCCAGGTATTATTGTCCCTGACGAGTGTAAAATAGGTATTATGCCAGGACATATTCACCGTGCAGGCTCGGTAGGGATAGTTTCTCGCTCTGGTACATTAACTTATGAAGCAGTCAAACAAACAACAGATATTGGTATAGGTCAATCTGTATGCGTTGGTATCGGTGGTGATCCTATCCCGGGTAGTGATTTTATTTCTATTTTAGCATTACTTGAACAAGATCCTAAAACTGAAGTTATTGTTATGATCGGTGAAATTGGCGGTAGCGCAGAAGAAGAAGCAGCTGAATATGTTAAAAAGCACGTAACTAAACCTGTTATTGCTTACATCGCTGGTGTTTCAGCTCCTTCAGGAAAACGAATGGGGCATGCCGGTGCAATTATTTCAGGAAATAAAGGTACAGCAGAAGAAAAAACAAAAGCATTACAATCAGCAGGCATTATAGTCGTAAAGAGCCTTACCGATATTGGTGATGCAGTAAAAAAACAAGCTAAGATATAGTTTTTTGATGTATATCAATTTTTATTCTGTAATTATCGGTGTATAATAACCGCCAATAACATAGAAATTTGTGAGCATTTAAGAATTAGGGAGCGTTTATGTTAGATATAGTAGAACTTTCACGCCTCCAGTTTGCACTCACGGCAATGTATCATTTTATTTTTGTACCATTAACGCTAGGTTTGGCGTTTTTGCTAGCAATTATGGAAACAGTGTATGTTGTTAGTGGTAAGCAAATCTGGAAAGATATGACAAAATTCTGGGGTAAACTGTTTGGTATCAATTTTGCCGTTGGGGTAGCAACTGGCTTGACCATGGAATTTCAATTTGGTACTAACTGGTCTTATTATTCACATTATGTGGGTGATATTTTTGGTGCGCCATTAGCCATTGAAGGTTTAATGGCATTTTTCTTAGAATCAACCATGGTAGGTTTATTCTTTTTTGGTTGGGATAGATTAAGCCGTGGTAAACATTTAATGGTGACTTGGTGCGTAGCGTTTGGTTCAAATTTATCAGCGCTTTGGATTTTAGTTGCTAATGGCTGGATGCAATTCCCTGTAGGGTCTGAATTTAATCCTATCAATTCCCGTATGGAAATGGCTAACTTTTTTGAGTTGATTACTAACACTGTTGCTCAATATAAATTTGTTCATACTGTTACTGCTGGCTATTTAACAGGCGCAATTTTTGTTTTAAGTATTAGCTCTTATTATTTGCTAAAAAAACGCGATGTTGCTTTTGCAAAACGTTCTTTTGCTGTGGCTGCTATGTTTGGTTTTATTATGTCAATTGCAGTTGCCATTATGGGCGATGAAGCAGGCCATGAACTCACAACCGTGCAACCAGTTAAATTAGCAGCAATTGAAGCTGAGTGGGAAACTCACCCTGCCCCAGCACCATTTAACGTTATTGCATTTCCATCTCAAAAAAATAAAGAGAACTCATTTGCAATTGAAATTCCTTATGCAATGGGAATAATCGCTACTCGTTCGCTTGACACTCCAGTAAAAGGTTTAAAAGATATTTTAGCCAATAATGAAACTCGAATTAGAAATGGTATTTTAGCTTACAGTAACTTAGAAAAAATCCAACAAGGTAATCAAGATCCTACTGTACTTGAAGCTTTTGAAGCTAATAAAGCTGATTTAGGTTATGGTTATTTAGTTAAACGTTTTACTGATCGTGATAATTTAACTATACCTGAAGCAACAGAAGAACATATTAAAGCGGCAACAGAAGATTCAATTCCAACTGTGTGGCCACTATTTTGGGCTTTTAGAATCATGGTTGGTCTTGGCGGGTTAATGATCCTTGGCACAGGTTTTGCTTTATGGACAACTTATAAAAATAAAATTGGTGAAAAACGTTGGTTACATCGTTTATTGGTTCTATTTTTACCGTTTCCTTGGTTGGCCTGTGAATCAGGTTGGTTTGTTGCAGAATATGGACGTCAACCTTGGGCGATTCAAGATATTTTACCGACTGGAGTGGCAAATTCATCATTAACAGCGGGTGAAGTGTTATTCACTATGGTACTTATTTGTGGGCTTTATACATTGTTCTTAGTTGCTGAATTATTCTTAATGTTTAAGTTTACTCGCTTAGGACCAAGTTCGTTAGGAACGGGCAACTATCATTATGAAAAAACACAACCGATAACAAAATAGGGCATAGGGAGTATACACAATGATTGATTACGAAATTGTACGCGTCATCTGGTGGGTGCTGATTAGTGTTGTTTTAATCGGTTTTGTTGTCACAGATGGTTTTGATATGGGCGTGGGTATTTTATTACCTTTTATCGGTAAAACAGATACGGAACGTCGTATTATGATTAATGCAATTGCTCCTCATTGGGATGGCAACCAAGTTTGGTTAATTACTGCTGGGGCGGGAATATTTGCCGCCTGGCCTATGACCTATGCTGCATCATTTTCTGGCTTTTATATTGCGATGATTTTAGTGCTTTGCGCGCTATTTTTTAGACCAATCGGTTTTGATTATCGTAGTAAACTAGAAAACTCAAAATGGCGTAATTTATGGGATGGTGGCATTTTTGCAGGTAGCTTTGTACCTGCCCTCGTTTTTGGGGTTGCTTTTGGCAATTTATTAGAAGGTGTTCCATTTAGGTTTGATAACTCTTATCGGGTGTTTTATGATGGTAACTTCTTCGGTTTGCTTAATCCTTTTGCACTATTGACTGGTGTTGTGAGTTTAATGTTATTTGTTGCTCATGGTGGAGCATGGTTACAAATGAAAACGTCGGGTGAGCTCTATTTAAGAGCCAGAAAAGCTACACAAATCGCTAGTTTAGTTATGCTAATTGCATTTGCGTTAGCAGGTGTTTGGGTGGCATTTGGTATTCATGGTTATGAGGTTACTAGTATCATTGATTATAATGCCGCATCTACCCCATTGACTAAAACAGTATCTACTGATGCATCGTGGTTAGCTAACTATATGAATTATCCTATTTTATGGATAGTGCCTGCTTTAGGCGTGGTGTTACCACTATTAACCATTCTTTTTTCTAGTCTAAATAAAAATGCGTTAGTGTTTGTTTCATCTGCATTAACCATTGCTTGTGTTTTATTTACCTATGGTATTGCAACTTTCCCATTCATTATGCCTTCAAGCATTATGCCAAATGCAAGTTTGACAATATGGGATGCATCATCAAGTCAATTAACTCTTAATATTATGTTTATTGTTGTTCTTATATTTTTGCCTATTGTTCTTTTTTATACAATTTGGTCATATATCAAAATGTTTGGAAGACTGGATAAAAATCATATCGAAAATAATAAACATTCTCTTTATTAAGGAACTAATATGTATTACGTTTTATGGTGTATAGGACTTATTGCTGCATGTATGTTATCAGCTATAGTCGGTTTATGGGTTGAACGAGATAGTGGTGAAAAAGAATCAAGCAACAAATAAACCAACAGTAAATAATATAAGTTAAACAACAATAAAAAGGTGGCCATAGTCATCTTTTCTTAATTTTCTGATAGGGTTGTTGAAAATAAGCAATAAATGATAATTGTTTTCATTTGTGTTTTTTTATATCATGGTGCAGCGAATTTCATATTCAGTTATAATAATGTCAAATTCAGTTAGTGCTATTTAGATATGAAACAATTTAATTGGAATGCAAGAGTTTATTATGAAGACACTGATGCTGGTGGCGTAGTTTATCATGCTAGATATCTAGCTTTTTTTGAACGGGCTAGAACCGAAATACTAAGGCAATTAGGAATTAGCCAGCAGACGTTATTGCAAGAAAGTATTGCTTTTGTTGTAAAAAAGATGGATATTAGCTACCATGCTCCAGCCCATTTAGATGATATGTTGACTATTAGTACTCAAGTTGAGCAAGTTCGCAAGGCGTCTATTATTTTTAAACAGACTATTTTTAATCAAAATAAACGCGTTATCAGTACAGCAGATGTTCTTATTGCTTGTGTTGATATCACTAAAATGAAGCCGTGCGCGCTTCCCAAGTTATTAGTTTTGGAGTTTATATAAGTGGAAAATCTAAATATTATTGATCTGTTTTTGCAAGCAGGCCTCTTAGTACAATGTGTTATGTTGTTATTACTTACTTTTTCTGTTATGTCATGGGCTATTATATTTCAACGAACTAAAATTTTAGGTAAAGCTAAAAAACAAATCGAGCAATTTGATAATAGCTTTTGGGTTGCAGATGATTTAAATGTTTTATTTGATAAAGTAAAATTCAATAAAGAAGAGATCAGCGGCACTGAGCATATCTTTTATTCAGGCTTTAAAGAGTTTTCACGATTATATCAAATTAATCCCAATATGGCTCAATCTGCATTAGATGGTGCATCACGTTCTATGCGTTTAGCAATGAATCGTGAGCTTGACAACTTGGAATTACATATTCCTTTTTTAGGCACAGTAGGTTCTATTAGCCCATATATTGGTTTATTTGGTACAGTTTGGGGGATTATGCATGCGTTTATTTCTTTAGGTGCAGTTAAACAAGCGACACTGCAAATGGTTGCCCCAGGGATTGCTGAAGCATTAATTGCAACTGCAATTGGCTTATTTGCTGCCATTCCTGCGGTAATTGCATATAATCGCTTATCATTGAGTGTAAGCCGAATTGAGCAAAGTTACCTCAATTTTATTGATGAATTTTCTGCAATTTTACAACGTCAAGCAGTTGCCGTTAGGAATTAATTATGCGTAGACGCTCACGTTATTCAACTAAAACTGAAATTAATATAGTCCCTTTATTGGATGTGTTATTAGTTTTAGTACTTATTTTTATGGCTACAGCCCCAATTATTAGTCAAAGTGTTGAAGTTGATCTTCCTGAAGCATCGGAATCAAAAACGGTTTCTCCTTCAGAAAATAAGCCAATCATTATTGAAGTTTCTGGAGTTGGTATATATGCAATGATTATTGATCAAGATCGTCAAACTAATTTACCAAAAGAACAAATTATAGCAGAAGTAAAACAACAGATGTCGCTTAATGAAAAGGCTGTTTTTTTAGTTGGTGGTGCGAAAGATGTTCCCTATGAAGAAATTATAAAAACATTGAATTTATTACAATCTGCAGGCGTTAAATCTGTAGGATTAATGACTCAACCGATTTAAATAAAAAATAATATAGTAAAATGTCAGTAATGTCTTATAAACCAAATTCAAAATTAAGTATAGCTATTGCCCTATCCATTATATTACATGTCATTTTAATTGTTATTTTAGGATACCGAGTTATATCTGATAGCAATGTAAACTATGGCCGTGTCGATGGAAATTCTATTGATGCTATTATGGTTGATCCTTCTGTCATGACCGAACAATATCAAAGACAACTAAAGACACAAGTTAGCCAAAAGCAAGCTGAGAAACAAAGGCAGCAACAAATTGATGAGCAGGCTCGAATATTGCAGGAACAACAACTTGCCCAAGAACAGCGGCTTAAAGAGCTAGAAAGAGAGCGCCTAAAAGTAGAACAACAACAAAAGAAAGAGGCAGAAGCGGCACAAGCTGCGCGGATAGCAAGACAAAAAGAAGAAGATGCTAGAAAAGCTAAAGAGCAGTTAGAAGAACAACAACGACAGGCTGAAAGACAGCTCTTAGAACAACAGCAAGCTGAGCTAGCAAAACAAAAAGCAGAGCAAGAAGCTAAATTAAAAGCTGAGCGAGAATTATTAGATAAACAACGTGAAGAAACTTTACGTAGGCAAGAAGAACTCGCCAAGCAGAAAGAAGAACAAGAGGCTAAAGTAAAAGCTGAACAAGAGCTTATTGAAAAGCAACGAATTGAAAATGAACGTAAACAAGCAGAGTTAACAAAACAAAAAGAAGAACAAGCAAAAAAGCAAGCTGCTGAAAAAGCGGCGGCAGATAAAGCTGCTATCGAAAAAGCAAAAAAAGCAGCGCAAGCAAAAAAAGATAAAGAGCTTGATAACTTGCTGGGTGGACTTACATCAAATATACCCAGCCCAACAGGTGGTGCTGCTAGTCGGAAAGGTGTTTCAAATGGGGAGCTAGATAAATATAAATCTCTAGTTCAAAATGCTATCAGTAACAAATTTATTAATCCTAACAAATTATATAGTGGGCGAAATTGTGTATTAGAAATTCAAATTGCACCTGATGGTTTATTACTTAATGTTAGTGCGAAAGGTGGCGATGAAGCATTATGCCGAGAAGCACTTTCAGCAACGAAACAAGCTATAATTCCAAAGCCTGCAAGTACGTTTTACAATCAAGTAAAAATAATGAAAATTGACTTCCAACCAAACTAATTTTTTATATTGTAAATGCAATATTCCCTAGAATTATTTACTATAAATGATCAATATCTATAAATTAGAATATTGAAATTACATTAATTACCCCAATATATCATCTATTCATTTCGAATTAAGTTATTTAAGTAAAATAAGGAGCAAAACATGACAACAATTGTTAGTGTCCGTCGTGAGGGGCAAGTTGTTATCGGTGGTGATGGTCAAGTCACGTTAGGCGAACGTATTATTATGAAAGGTAATGCACGTAAAGTTCGTCGCTTATATAATAACAAGGTGATTGCGGGTTTTGCTGGTGGTACGGCTGATGCATTTACATTATTTGAACTATTTGAGCGAAAATTGGAGATGCACCAAGGTCATTTAACCAAAGCTGCTGTTGAGCTAGCTAAAGATTGGCGAACGGATAGGATGTTACGCAAATTAGAGGCATTGCTTGCTGTTGCTGATGAAAATGCATCTTTAATTATTACCGGTACTGGTGATGTTATCCAACCCGAAGACGATTTAATTGCCATTGGTTCTGGCGGTCCTTATGCACAAGCAGCTGCACGAGCATTACTTGATAATACCTCACTTTCTGCACACGATATTGTGCAAAAATCATTATCAATAGCGGGAGACATTTGTGTGTATACAAATAACTTCCAAACCATTGAAGAGCTCAATTACTAATCAACTGAATTAAAGAGAATATTATTATGTCTGAAATGACTCCTCGCGAAATTGTAAGCGAATTAAACCAACATATCATTGGCCAAGATAAAGCGAAACGTTCTGTAGCTATAGCACTACGTAATCGCTGGCGTCGTATGCAACTTGATGAAACATTACGTCATGAAGTTACACCTAAAAATATACTGATGATTGGACCAACAGGTGTTGGTAAAACTGAAATCGCAAGACGCCTTGCAAAATTGGCTCATGCACCTTTTATTAAAGTAGAGGCGACTAAATTTACAGAAGTTGGTTATGTGGGAAAAGAAGTTGATTCAATTATTCGAGATCTAACAGATTCTGCAGTAAAAATGATTCGCCAAGAAGCAATTGAACGCAATCGTCATAGAGCGGAAGAATTAGCCGAAGAACGCATTTTAGATGTGCTAGTGCCACCAGCTAAAGATGGTTGGGGGCAAGTTGAAGATAATAATGCTTCAACAGCAAGACAAGCTTTTCGCAAAAAATTACGTGAAGGCACACTTGATGATAAAGAAATTGAAATTGAAGTAGCTGGTGTTAATATTGGTGTTGAAATTATGGCGCCGCCAGGCATGGAAGAAATGACAAACCAATTACAGTCGATGTTTCAAAATTTAGGTGGACAAAAAACTAAACCACGAAAAATGAAAATAAAAGATGCCTTTAAACAGCTTATTGATGAAGAAGCCGCTAAGTTGGTTAATCCAGATGATCTTAAGCATGAGGCGATTGAAGCGGTTGAGCAGAACGGAATTGTCTTTATTGATGAAATAGATAAAGTTTGTAAGCGCGGTAACTCATCAGGACCAGATGTTTCACGTGAAGGCGTACAGCGTGATCTTTTACCATTAGTTGAAGGTTGTACAGTATCAACTAAACATGGCTCTGTTAAAACGGATCATATCTTATTTATTGCATCGGGCGCTTTTCAAACAGCAAACCCATCAGATCTAATTCCTGAATTACAAGGTAGATTGCCAATTAGAGTCGAGTTACAGGCACTAACAAGCGAAGATTTTGAACGTATTTTAACTGAACCAAATGCTTCACTTACGGTTCAATATAAAGCGCTAATGGCAACCGAAGGGGTTAATATCGATTTTACGCCAGATGGTATTCGTAAAATTGCAGAATCAGCATGGCAAGTGAATGAACAAAATGAAAATATTGGCGCACGTAGATTGCATACTGTATTAGAGCGTTTGATGGAAGAAGTTTCATTTGAGGCTAGTGAACTTGACGGACAAACAGTTACAATTGATGCTAAATATGTAAGCGATCATTTAGATAAACTGGTTGCAGATGAAGATCTGAGCAAGTTTATTTTATAAGTAGTTCGGCTTGAGTATCGAGTATAAAAAAGGTCAGTTTTATTCACCTTTTTTATTATTGGAGACTGTTCATAATTCTGTGTCAGTTTAATTCACAAAGAGATCACCTTATCAAGGCGATTAGGAAAAATATTATCAACGGTGACAATGCTAAATCCCAATTTTGAATTGGCATTGTTCCTTTTTTCTCCGCATTTTGCAACCCCAAATACAACAACTTGAGCAGGCTATTTTCATTTGGAAAACTGATTTTGGTCTTTGATAATTTGCGAAATTGCCGATGAATAGACTCAATAATATTCGTGGTATAAATCACCTTACGAATAGGCTCAGGATAGCAGAAATAAGTCGATAAATTATCCCATTTACGACGCCACGACTGGATGACTATTGGATATTTATCGCCCCATTTTTGCTCAAATTCATCTAAGGCATCAATTGCCGCATCACGAGACACCACCTTGTAAACAGGTTTTCAAATCACTCATAAAGGCTTTGCCATGTTTAAAGGCAATACACTTAATTAAATGACAAATTTGATGAATAACGCAAAGCTGAATCGCTGTTTGTGGTAAATGGTATTCATTGCTTCAGAAAAACCAACCCAGCCATCAACACAAACGATTAAGATGTCATTTAACCCTCTGTTTTGCAAATCGGTCAAAATAGATAACCCAAAATGCGTCACTTCGTTTTCAGATAAATAGAAACCTAATACCTCCTTTTTCCCTACTAAATTAAGGGCGAGTACGGTATAAACAGCCTGGCTATGATAAACCCCATTTTCTTTTACTTTATAATGGATTGCATCCATCCAAATAAACGGATAAATCGACTCTCGTGGCCGTTGCTGCCATCAACACAATTCGGGAATGAGTTTTATCTGTAATGGCGGTTAAGGTTGCAGGAGAAACACGAAAAGCATAAATCTCTTCAATATGCTGGCTAATACCTCAGGACAGGCTATGCTAATTAGTACCAGTTTTATAAGGTCATTGTAAATACCCCAAACTTAGTACACAACTCACGTAGAAAATCATGCTGCTTGTTTTAGTGTTTTATACTCAATCGGCGTCATGTTATTTAGTGCCTCATGCGGTCTTTCGGTGTTATAAATTGTTAACCATTCTTCAGTTATTCTCCTTGCTTGAGCTAAGTTGTTAAAAAGATATAAATCGAGTACTTCAGTACGATAGGTACGATTAAATCGTTCAATATAGCCATTTTGATAAGGGCTACCGGGCTGGATATAATCAATGGTTATACCATGTAATTTAGCCCAGTTGGTAAAGGTTTTTCCTGTAAATTCTGGCCCATTATCGACCCGTATTTTTAATGGATACCCATGATATTCGGCCAGTTTATCTAAGTAACGGGTAATCCTTCCTGCCGGTAAGCTTACTGCAATATCAATACCTAACGCCTAACGATTAAAGTCATCGATGACATTGAATGCCCTAAAGCGACGTTGATTACGACTACTGTCACTCATAAAATCCATTGACCAACATTCACCTTGTTTATTGGGGGCTAATAACCTTTCCGGGCATCGTGGAGGAATGCGTTTTTTACGCTTTACCCTGAGATTAAGCTTTAATTCACAATACACCCGATATACCCGTTTATGATTCCATTGATAGCCGAGCTTTCTGATACGATTAAAACATTTAGGAAAGCCCCAGCGTAAATGCCGGTCTGTGATAGCATTCAACACCGAAACAATCACCGAATCATCCTGTAACTTAGCTTGATAATAGTAAGCACAACGGCTTAAACCAACAATGGCACAACTCATAGCAATAGTAACTGAATGATTTTGTTGTAGTTGCTGTGCCCACGTTTTACGTGCCCCTGTTGGCACTAAAGCTTTTTTATGATTTCTTCCTGAAGCTGGGATTTTAAGCTCAGTTCGGCAAACATCTGCTTAAGCTTGCAGTTTTCAGCCTCCAGCTCCTTTAAGCGTTTAATATCCGACGTTTCCATACCGCCGTATTTTTCTCGCCACTTATAGAAAGTTGAATTGCCCATGCCCTATTTACGGCACAGTTCTTTAACAGGAATACCCGCTTCAGCTTCTTTTAAAATAGCTACGATTTGATGTTCAGTCATTTTTTTCATAATTAAATCCCCCTTTCTTTTATCATAGAGAATTTTCTACTTTTTTGCTGTACTATTTTAGGGGGTAGTTACATATGGAACAAAGCGACTACAGGCAGAGATTAGAAAGCAAGACATAATATTATCCAGGCGCCGAATTGGTCGAATCATGCAAGAAAAAGTTTGGTGTCAAAATATACCTGTAAAAAATATCGTGTTGATACAGAAAAAAGCAACGAATCAACAGTGAGTAATCAGCTTAATCGTGCGTTTACGGTAGGACAACAACGAAAAGTGTTTGTGACCGATTTAACTTATGTGAGAGTGAAACAACACTGGCATTACCTTTGTGTGATTATTGATGTAAGCAATCGAGAAATCGTGGGACGAAGTGCTGGAAAACATAAAAATGCTCAACTGGTTATGGATGCTATCAGCCAAATCCCTATTAACTTAAATTCAGTTGAGTTATTTCATTCAGATAGAGGAAAAGAATTTGATAATCATCTACTTGATGAATGTTTAAAGGAATTTGGCATTGAGCGTTCATTAAGCCATAAGGGATGCCCTTATGATAATGCTGTTGCTGAAGCAACATTTAAAGCGGTGAAAACTGAATTTGTGTCAAACACGATTTTTGATTCACTTGAACAACTCAGGTTGCAATTTAATCACTATGTGGATTGGTTTAATTACAACAGGCTTCATTCGTCTTTAAATTACCAGCCACCGATTGAATGTAAAAGGAATCTATGACATTATCTTTTTGGTACTAAAAAGTGTAGACATACCACAATACCCAATAATTCATATTGTTTAGTGATAACTTAATTTTCTGTTTTATAATAAGCTCCCTTTGTTAGGATTTTAATGATTACATCATCTAGAAATTATTTACATTTGACCAATAGGTAAGCTATTTTATGCGATGATCACATCAAAATGAACGGGGGAAAAGTGATCGGGATAACACTTGGTAAAATCGATTATATTTCATTACTAATTTTATTTTGTATTTTATATAACTTTACCCATCTAGATTTATGTTTAGAATTTAGAAAAATAAGATTAAAATAATTGGTTGGAATTGCTAGATGGCAATTGGTTTTGAAATAAATTATATTATTGTGCTAATTTAGCTTACTTGAATATTATACCTGCCAAATATTCAAGTAAGCCCAACAATAAATATTTATACTTAAATGTAATTCTACCTGAAACGTTTTGATAATTAACCTTTTGCTAAATAAAATTAGCCTAACTTTTATAATTATTAGCTATTTATGGTGTTAGTCGGATAATTGAATCGTGCATTATTTTGTTATAAAAGGTTTCATTCGTTTTTCAAAGTCTAACCAATCGTAATAACCATCACTATTAACAGAAGCATTGTTCAAATGTAGTTGATAATGTTGTGGTGGATTATTGGCATCAAGCGCTTGCCCGCTATGTAATTGTTCAAAGCTTTGATAAATATATTCGGCTTTAAAAAAGTATTTATCTGTAGGTAGATGACGAAAACGCTGTAAAGTGACCTTGCCACCAATAGGCGTTGTTTCAAATTGATTTGGTAGTTGATAGTCTTTAAAGTCTAATGCACCAAGTAATGCGGCAATAGTGCTATCATGACCAACAAGTAGGTTTACTTTATTATCTCGTTGTATTAGATCACTTATCATATTGACAATGAGCGTAGCAGAATGTTTAGCAAGCGTTTTAGACTGGAAAACTAAACGAATATATTGATTACGAATAGTGATAATTTGTTGCCACTGTTCTTGGCTAGTTAGTCTTCCCCATGCAATTTGTTCTTTTGGAAAGGCTGAATAGTATTGTAATAAAAACGCATCAACGACCGAAGTTCCTATTGCAAGTGGCCCAAGTAGCGCTGGTTCTTCATGTTTTTTGAAATAGAGTTGTGATGGGATTTTAGCTAAATTACATTGATATTCGGCATATAACTTTGAGTGTTTATAATCTAAAATATCGGAAAGGATTTGATAAGCAGGGGCTAGATTTTCAAAGATGTTGGTGGCTTTGTTGGCTTCTTTAATATCATGCAATACTGCATATTTAAATTCTGGCGAATCATCTCGCAAACTAGGATCGAAAATCGGATCCATATTTTCAATAGAATATTTGTGATGAATAGGAATATCATACCCAGCAAAGGCGCCAATTGTCAGGAATTGAGCGGTTGCAACTGTTCTTTGCAGGCTGTTAGCATACACAAATAATTTGGTATCGGTTTTTGATAATTTTATATTGTGTTTTTTTCAAGCCAAGTTGATAAATAGTGGCCAAAATAGGCTTCTAACACGCCACCTCGTGTTGTTAAATAACCATATGGATGGTTCCATTTTGGCCATTTAAAAGGCGTTGCTTTTTCTAAAAACTGTAAAGTATTGTGTAATGGAGTACGAATACCGTGGCGACTAATTATAACGACTTTATCTAGCTGATAATGATTATTATTCATTTGATGATCCATCCTTGTTTATGCAAATAATTTAAAACAAAATCGCGTTGCTCGTTGTTTATTGTATTCACAATTTTATTGCTCCAACCGCCAGCTTTTTGATTAGTACTACGAGTTTTATAGTAATCATCCATTTGAACATCATATTTTGCCAAAATTTCCCTATCAATGGGGCGATAATGGTTCTCAAAAAAGACTAGATCTTGTGGTAATCTTGGTTTTATTTCTGGATTATCATCTGGATAGCCAAGGCAAAGTCCAAAAAGTGGAAGGACGTATTTGGGCAAGTCAAGTAATTGAGTAACTTTATCAAGGCTGTTGCGCAATCCGCCAATGTATACAGCGCCTAATCCTAAGGATTCAGCAGCAATCACTGCATTTTGTGCCATAATAGCAGTATCAACACAGCCCAATAATAGCTGCTCAGCTTTCCCTAGGCTTAGTTGTGGATCAATTTGATAATGCCGATTAAAATCGGCACAAAACACCCAAAATTCAGGGGCTTGGTTAACATATTTTTGGCCACCAGCATAATAAGCTAGTTTTTCACGCTTATTGGGGTCAGTAATACGAATAATTGTCGAACATTGAATAAAATTAGAGCTAGAAGCCGACTGAGCTGATCTAACAATTGACGTTATTTGCTCTTGAGTTAAATCTATTGATTTATAAGCACGAATAGAGCGATGCTGACAAAGTAGGTTGATCGTTTCATTTTGCATAGTGGCTCCTTTACATAATTATTTGTTTACAAATTGGAGATCCCAAACGCCGTGACCTAAATTTTGGCCTCGTTTTTCGAATTTAGTAATCGGTCTATCATCAGGCCTCGGAATGTAGTTGCTGCTTGGTGATAAGTTTTCAAAACCTTCTGCCTGATTTAAAACATCTAACATATGTTCTGCATAATGTTGCCAATCAGTTGCTAAGTGCAAAATACCGCCCAATTTTAATTTTTGGCGAACTAATTGTACAAATTTAGGCTGAATAATACGACGTTTGTTATGTCTTGCTTTATGCCATGGATCAGGGAAAAAGATTTGTACTTTGTCTAGTGAATGATTAGGGATCATATTTTCTAATACTTCAACAGCGTCATGGCACATCACTTTTAAGTTTGATAATTGGTTTTCTTCAATAGCCATTAAACAAGCACCTACCCCAGGCTTGTGTACTTCGATGCCTAAAAAATTTTTATTAGGTGCATTTTTGGCCATTTCAATTAATGAAGCCCCCATACCAAATCCAATTTCCAAAACGGCTGGTTTGCCAGTAGCAAAATAAATAGGTGAATTTGCATCATACTCAATCCCAAAAATAGGCCATAAATTGTTTAGTGCTTGTTCTTGCCCTTTCGTTAAACGACCTTGTCGTAAAACAAAACTACGAATGGTTCTTTTAGATTTGATATTTTCGTTATCTGAGTTTAATTGTTCGTTCATCACAGTATCTACTTAGGTTATGAAATTTATTAAAGCTAATTGATAGTTTGCTTGCTAGTTTACTCGATTTTTTCCTCACAGCAAAAGTATCTTACAGTTGAATTTTTTAATGAATGATTTATAAAAACTTATCAAATATTTTTATATTGTGGTTGAGCATGATAGATAAATGATTATATAATTATAGCCCCGATTTAACCGATTACGATTAAGTAATCATCAATACATGCTTGAGGATTTCTCGTGCCTGATATGAAGCTTTTTGCTGGTAATGCCACACCCGAACTAGCAAAGCGTATAGCTAATCGCCTTTATACTTCACTTGGTGACATTGTGGTAAGCCGTTTTAGTGATGGTGAAGTTAATGTCCAAATCAATGAAAATGTCCGTGGTGAAGATGTTTTTATTATTCAATCAACTTGTGCTCCTACCAATGACAATTTAATGGAATTACTAGTCATGATCGACGCTATGCGACGTGCATCAGCGGGTCGTATTACTGCTGTTATTCCTTATTTTGGTTATGCAAGGCAAGATCGCCGAGTTCGTTCAGCTCGTGTACCTATTACCGCTAAAGTTGTTGCTGATTTTTTATCCACCGTTGGTGTTGATAGGGTTTTAACCGTTGATCTTCATGCAGAACAAATTCAGGGTTTTTTTGATGTACCTGTCGATAACGTATTTGGTAGCCCTGTGATTTTAGAAGATATGTTGCAACGTGAGTTTGAGCGCCCAATCGTGGTTTCACCTGATATTGGCGGTGTGGTGCGTGCTCGCGCGATAGCTAAACTGCTTAATGATACCGATATGGCGATTATTGATAAACGCCGCCAACGTGCAAATGAAGCTGAAGTGATGAATATTATTGGTGATGTTGCGGATAGAGATTGTATCTTAGTCGATGATATGATTGATACAGCAGGAACACTTTGTAAAGCAGCCGACGCTTTAAAAGCACGAGGAGCAAAAAGAGTGTTTGCTTATGCAACGCATCCAATTTTTTCAGGTAAAGCAGTGAGTAACATTAAAAGCTGTGCTATTGATGAAATTGTTGTTTGCGACACAATTCCATTAACGGCTGAAGTAAAAGCATTGAAAAATGTTCGCCAATTAACATTATCAGGTATGCTTGCTGAAGCAATTCGTCGAATCAGTAATGAAGAATCGATCTCAGCTATGTTTCATCAATAATCTATTTTATCATTGAGTTAAATGCCCCTTTTGGGGCATTTTTCACAATAAAATCAGTGACAATAAAAATATTATGACAACAATAAAACTGATAGTAGGACTTGCCAATCCCGGCAATGAATATGCAACAACAAGGCACAACGCAGGCGCATGGTTTGTTGAACGATTGGCTCAGCGTTATAATCAATCATTAAAAAATGAACCAAAATTTTTTGGTTACACATCACGAATCAATATTTCAGGTCATGATGTACGTTTATTAGTTCCAATTACTTTCATGAATTTAAGTGGTAAAGCTGTTCAAGCTATGGCGACGTTTTACCAAATAAAGCCAGAAGAGATCTTAGTTGCACATGATGAACTCGACTTAAATCCCGGAATAGCTAAACTTAAGTTTGGCGGTAGTCATGGTGGGCATAATGGGCTAAAAGATATTGCTAATAAATTAGGTAATAATTTAAATTTTTATCGGTTAAGAATTGGTATTGGACATCCTGGCGATAAAAATAAAGTTGTTGGTTACGTTCTTAACCCCCCCTCTAAACCAGAGCAAGCGTTAATTGATCAAGCTATTGATGAATCAGTGCGCTGTACTGAGATTATATTATCACAGGGGATTGATGCTGCGATGAACCAATTACACGCTTTTAAGGCAATTTGTTGATTTAGCGCGAAAGGGTACAATAACTAATTGACTATTATAAAAAATCCACCCAATATTGGGTGGATTGCTATTATTTTAAGATGGGAAAATCAAGAAAATAAATGAGTAATATTGCCACCTTTCTCTGCAATTTTCTTCATAACTTCTTTAATTAACCAAGTATTCATTGCTGCTGTATCATCAGTGCTACCGGTATAATTCAGCTCTTGCGCTAATTTTTTACGCGCATCTAAACTACTATCTATGCCTAACAATTTCAACAAGTCAACAATAGATGTTTTCCAGTTAAGCGCTTCAGGGTGTTTTTTAGCTAAATTATCAAGAATAGACGTAACATCAACATTTGATGCTGATGTGCTCTGCTCTGTCTTTTCCTTAACCTGTTCAGTACCTTTTGATACCGTATCTTTAACAGAGCCAGTTATATCTCCGACTTTATCTTTTACTGCCTCAACAGCATGATCTACTGTTGCTTGAGCACTAGGAAACACTTTAGAAAAAATATTATTTAAGATACCCATATTACACCTCTTAATTTTAAACTGCTTATAAAAAACTGCTTAATGATATAGATGTAGAAAATATCGTAATTAATATAACGCTTAAAGGGATAGAATGTCAAAATAGTTATGCTTTAATAGCATTTTATGTATTACGATAAAGTGTTTGCCAAGATATAAAACAATTATTTAGATTTTTAAATTATTTTATATCAAAAAAATGCCCTTAAAAGGGCATTAGAATTGTTAGGATTTTGATTAATTATAATTTAGTTCAACTAGTTAAAAAAAGCTCGAAGGATAGCATACTCAACACCACGAATTTCGGCTAGACCTCGTAAACGGCCTATAGCTGAATAGCCTGGATTTGTCTTTTTCTTCAGATCATCCAACATTTGATGTCCATGATCTGGACGAACAGGGATTGAGCGTTTGATTCCTGCTTTTTTACGTCTCTGTTCTTCTGTAATGAGCGCCTTTATTACGGCATACATGTCAACATCACCAGCTAAATGATCGCCTTCATGAAAAGATAATGGGTTTTCTTCTCTAACTGTTGCTCGCAAATGAATAAAATGAACACGGTCAGCAAATTTTTTAGCCATTATTGCCAAATCATTATCGCTACGAACTCCATAAGAACCAGTACAAAAACAAAAACCATTATGTATGCTGTCAACAGTTTCTTTTATCCACTGCATATCTTCAATTGTTGATACTATTCGCGGTAACCCTAGAATTGGTCGCGGGGGATCATCTGGGTGAACAGTTAAGACAATACCAACTTCTTCTGCAACGGGTACAATAGCTTTTAAAAAAAGGGCATAATTTTCACGTAACTTAACTTTATCAATCCCATCATAAGTTGCAAGATGCGCCCTAAACTGATCAAGTGAATAGCCTTCTTCTGCGCCAGGTAAACCGGCAATGATGTTTGCAATAAGTTTATCTTTATCGGCTTGAGTCATTTTTTCAAAATAAGATTTAGCTAAAACAGTATCTTCTTTTGAGTAATCTTTTTCTGCATTAGGTCTTTGTAGTATATAGATATCGAATGCTGCAAATGCCACTTGATCAAAACGCAAGGCCTTTGAGCCATCAGGTAACTCGTAAGCAAGATCTGTACGGGTCCAATCTAAAACGGGCATAAAATTATAACAAACAGTATCAATACCACACGTAGCTAAATTCCGAATAGATTGTTTGTAATTTTCAATATGCTGCAAAACGTTTCCTGTGTGGGTTTTTATTTCTTCATGAACAGGAATACTTTCTACAACAGACCATGTTAATCCTTTATCTTCAATAATATTTTTTCGTTTTTGAATTTCTTCAATGGTCCAAACTTCTCCATTGGGAATATGGTGTAAAGCTGTAACAATTCCAGTTGCTCCAGCTTGTTTAATATCATCTAATGATACTGGGTCATTTGGTCCAAACCAACGCATCGTTTGTTCCATATAAATCTCCTTCACGATTTCATTTTGTTATTTCTAAAATAATAAAGATCTATAAACAATGCTGATTATTATTACCTATTGATTAACAATGTTAACCGGAATTGAGTCAAATAAATAACCATCAAAATTTGGATCTTCGCTATCCGAAACTGCCATTAATGTTTGTTTAACATTTTCTAAATGTTGCCACATAGCATGACGTGCGGCCATTGCATCTTTTACCTGTAAGGTTTGTAAAATTTTTTCATGATCATAAAGCCATTTTTTTCGATAACTATGATCAGTAATTCGGCTGTGTAGTTGCCCCCACATTTTGCTAGCGGTACGTTTTTGCCATAAATCATCTAACAAATTTTCAAGTATTGAATTTTTGGTTGCTCTTGCTATTGCAATATGAAACATTTCATCTGCACTGTAATCATCTAAAATACCTTGTTCTAAAATTTTTCGCTCTTGCTCTAAGATAGCTCTTAACTCAATAATATCGGATTTTACAATTTGAGATGCGGCAAAAGCGGCGATATTACTTTCAATTAATTGCCTAGCTTGTAATAGTTCAAAAGGACCAAAATCTTCTTCTTCAATCTTTTTATCTGTTTCTGATAATATTTCATTTGGTAAACCAATTACATATACGCCAGAACCTTTTTTTACTGTGACTAGATTTTCGAGTTCTAGCATAATTAGTGCTTCTCTCACTACGGTTCTACTTACATTAAAGGCTTCTGCAATATCTCTTTCAGGCGGTAATCTCTCACCAATTTTATAGGTGCCATTTTTTAATAATGATTTCAGCTCATTACCAATTTTTTGGTACAGCCGATTAACCATGAACATTATTATAATCCTTTATTTTTACGTTTATTTTGAGCAATTATACGCTAATTATTACAAGTATTAGAAGTCAATTATGGGATAAATACATTTAATTTCATAATTGGAATGCCAATATGGTTTTATATTATAGATTTTTTTGAGCATTATATATTAAATAAACCAAAAAAAGCGATATAGATCACAAAAAAGAAAAAATTGGGATGAAAAGTTTGCCAACAAATGAAAATATATCTAATCAATAAAGTAGTTAAACAGATAATCACGGTGAATAAAATGTTAAATTTATTAAATCTTCCTAAATCAATCCAATATAAACCTTTATATGACCGGGAAAAAATAACCTCACGAATTGTCCATTTGGGATTCGGTGCTTTTCACCGTGCTCATCAAGCGTTATTGACCGATCGTTTACTTAACAAGGGAAACTGTGACTGGGGTATTTGTGAAGTTAATATTGTTGGTGGTAAAGAATTAATTCATGAAATTCGTAAACAAGATCATTTGTATACTGTGTTAGAAAAAGGTGCAACATCAAAAGAAGCATTTATTATTGGCAGCGTAACAGAATCATTGTTAGCACCAACAGATGGAATAGATGCAATTTTAGAAAAAATGGCTGATCCAGTTGTTGAAATTGTTTCATTAACAGTAACAGAAAAGGGGTATTGCATGTTACCTAGTGGAGCAGGATTAGATTTGAATAATACATTAATTAAAGCTGACTTAGCGAATCCAACAAAGCCTATGTCAGCCCCTGGTGTTATTGTAGAGGCACTTTATAGAAGAATGCAACGAGGATTAAAATCCTTTACTGCTTTATCATGCGATAATATTCCTGAAAATGGATTAGCTTTAAAAAAAGCAATATTAGGATTAGCTAACGCTCGAGATCCACAATTAGCAAATTGGATTGAGTCTAATACAACATTCCCATGTACTATGGTTGACCGTATTGTCCCTGCCGCAACATCCGAAACATTAATTGAAATTGAAGATACATTAGGCGGTATGTTTGATCCATGTGGTATTGCTTGTGAACCTTTTATTCAGTGGATTATAGAAGATAATTTTGTGACTAACCGTCCTAATTGGAATGAAGTCGGTGCTGAATTCGTTGATAATGTTGTTCCATATGAAGAGATGAAACTTCGTATGTTAAATGGTAGCCATTCTTTTCTAGCCTACTTAGGCTATTTGGCTGGTTACGAGCACATTAATGATTGTATGAATGATGTTAATTATAAAAAAGCAACTTTAACATTGATGATGCAACAACAAGCACCAACACTTCACGTCCCTAGTCATGTTAATTTGCAAGAATATGCAAACAAACTTATTGAGCGTTTTAGTAATCCATCGTTAAAACATAAAACATGGCAAATTGCGATGGACGGTACTCAAAAATTGCCTCAAAGAATGTTGGATTCAATCCGTTGGCATATCAAAAATGGTTCAGATTTTTCATTGCTAGCTTTAGGGGTTGCAAGTTGGATGCGCTATGTCGGCGGCATTGATGATAATAACCAGTCAATAGATTTACGAGATCCAATGAGTGAGCAACTACAAACTATTACTAAAGCGAGTACTGATGGAGTTGAACGAGTAAATGCTTTATTACGTTTAAAGGCTGTCTTTGGTTTAGATTTGCCGAATAATGAATTATTTAAAGAAAAAGTGACAATACATTACCTTTCTTTAATGAAATATGGGGCAAAACAAACTGTCAGCAATTTATCAAACTAAGGGTGGATTAAATATAATGAAAAATTTTTTGGATGAAAACTTTTTATTACTAACTGAAACGGCACAAAGACTCTATTTTGATTATGCAGCAGATCAACCGATATATGATTATCATTGTCATTTACCGCCAAAAGATATTGCGGAAAATAAAAACTTCTGTAATTTAGCAGAGATTTGGCTTGCTGGTGATCATTATAAATGGAGAGTACTTCGTACCGCCGGTGTAGATGAGAAATTTATTACTGGTAATGCATCAGATTACGAAAAATATTTAGCTTGGGCAAAAGTGGTTCCTTTAACATTGGGCAATCCAATTTATCATTGGACTCATTTAGAGTTACGGCGTCCGTTTGGTATAAAAAACATTCTTTTTAATGAAAAAACAGCTGAAAGAATTTGGCTTCAGGCTAATGAACAATTAGCTACAAAAGAATTTTCGACAAAAGGTATTTTGAAACAAATGAATATTAGGGCAGTAGGGACTACTGATGATCCAATTGATTCACTTCAATACCATAAACAAATAAGCTTGGATGATTCCTTTGAAACTAAAGTAAGACCTAGTTGGCGACCTGATAAAGTATTTAAAATTGAATTATCTGGATTTTCTGACTATATTTCTCAATTAGGTCAGGTTTGTGATATTGAAATAAATACTTTTTCAGAGCTGCTTACTGCGTTATTAAAAAGGCTTGATCACTTTGAACAGCATGGCTGTGAAGCATCAGATCATGGTATTGAGATATTACGCTACGCAGATATCCCTTCAGAACAACAACTCAATTTAATACTCAAAAAACGTCTAAATAATCAATCTTTATCTGAATTAGAAATAGCACAATTCAGTACAGCAGTTCTTGTTTGGTTAGGTAAACAATATCATAAACGTAATTGGGTTATGCAATTACACTTAGGTGCTTTACGCAATAATAATCAACGGATGTTTAAATTGCTGGGTCCAGATGCAGGATTTGATTCAATTGGCGATAGACCAATCGCTGAACCTTTATCTTCATTATTGGGAACTTTAGATCTGACCGATGAGTTACCTAAAACAATACTATATTGCTTAAATCCTAGAGATAACGAAGTCTTAGCTACAATGGCTGGTAATTTCCAAGGTTCTGGTATCGCTGGCAAAATTCAATTTGGATCAGGGTGGTGGTTCAATGACCAAAAAGATGGCATGGAGCGTCAACTTATGCAGCTTTCACAAATGGGATTATTAAGCCAATTTGTTGGAATGTTAACTGACTCACGTAGTTTTCTCTCATTTACAAGACATGAGTATTTTAGAAGAATTTTGTGCAATATGGTTGGAAATTGGATCGAAAATGGTGAAATTCCTGCTGATTTTAATTTGGTAGGAAATATGATCAAAGATATTTGCTTCAATAATGCTAATTCTTACTTTTCTAAATAGTAACAATAATTAAAGTTTACATGGAATAATAAGGAGTAATAATGAAAATAGTACAAAAATTTAGGTGGAGCATGATATTACTTATTTGTGCAATTACCATCATTAATTACCTTGACAGAACAGCATTGGGTGTTGCTGCCCCTACTATTTTAGAAACAACAGGCATTACTAAAGAACAATATTCTTGGGTAGTAAGTGCCTTCCAGTTGGCTTATACAATTGGTCAACCAATTATGGGATTTTTTATTGATACTATTGGATTAAGGCTAGGCTTTGCTATTTGTGCTATTGTGTGGGGATTTGCAACTATGGGGCATGCATTAACTGGTACATGGCAAGGTTTAGCTTTTATGAGAGGGATAATGGGTTTCAGTGAAGCCTCAGCAATACCCGCCGGTATAAAAACAGCATCGATATGGTTTCCCGCAAAAGAACGAGGTATTGCTTCAGGCATATTTAATATGGGGACTTCATTTGGTGCAATGTTAGCTCCACCTTTAATTGCATGGTGTATTTTATTTCAAGGTTGGCAATTTGCTTTTGTTGTTTCTGGCTCTTTAGCATTGATTGCAGCACTTGCCTGGTTTACTTTTTATCGAGATCCTAAAGATTCTAAAATGCTATCGGCTGAAGAACGTGCATATATTGAGGCTGGTCAAGAGAAATATTTAGATATTGATAAAAAAGAAAAAGTTTCTATTTCATCAATTCTTTCTCAACGAAACTTTTGGGGAATTGGTATTGCACGTTTTCTTGCCGATCCTGCTTGGGGGACTATTAACTTTTGGGTACCAATATTTTTTGTTGAAACACTACACTTTAGCCTAAAAGAAATTGCTATGTTTGTTTGGTTACCTTTTTTAATGGCAGATTTAGGATGTTTAGCTAGTGGATTTGTAGCTAAATTTTTAAATGACAGAGGTTTTTCGTTAATTAGATCAAGATTAATTACTTTTTCTATAGGCGCTGTAATTATGATGACAATTGGTTTTGTAAGTGTTGTTCAAAACCCTTATTTAGCCGTGTTCTTAATTAGTTTAGGTGGTTTTTCTCATCAATTACTCTCGACCGTAGCATCAACACTTGGTGGTGATTTGTTCAAAAAAAATCAGGTCGCAACAGCCGTTGGAATGGCTGGAGCGTGTGCATGGACAGGTCAGCTAATTTTTAATCTATTTATTGGTGCTTTTGTTAACATAATTGGGTTTGGTCCTTTCTTTGTTGCATTAGCATTTTTTGATGTTATTGGTGCTATTGTTTTATGGGCTTTTATTAGAGAAAATAAGTCAAATAAGCAAAGTTAACATTAATAATTAGCTTTTATTTTTATAATAACTGGCAGATATTAATAGTATTTGCCAATTTTTTATTTTGTTCTTTTAATTTTTAGTTATTTGTGAACTTTTTTATAAAGTGTTAATTAAGTGAAAATATTCTTTTTTTAAAGGACTTTTTCATTCAAATAAGATAAATTACTTAAACATTGGTGGAAAAATATTTTTGTATTTTAGTTATTATTATTTTTTAATAAAAGGCATAATTATGCGTTATAACGAACCACAAATGTTGACGTCAATTTTGACACAAGCCTCTTCTCTGTCTAAGATTCAAGATAGAACTAATGCATTATGCTCTTTAGCTAAAGTCATTTATGATTTATTGCCTTCACCATTGAATCAACAATGCCGAGTTGCTAACTATCGTCAAGGTATGTTGATTTTAGAGGTTAGTTCAGCTTGTTGGTTAACTAGATTGAAATATGAACAAAGCAATTTAATATCTGAAATACGAAAAAATATTTTACCATCCTTATCTTCTATTCAATATCAGATTAATCCAGATATTTCGGTGAGGTGGCCACAGAGCAATTATCACAGTGATAAGTCATCTTTAGCTTCAAGCGCAATGACACAAAAAAGCGCAATGTTTTTATCTGCATTAGCAGAAAATGCACCAGACAAGTTAAAAAAACAATTGATAAAACTTGCTAACCATGCAAAATAAGCGCTGATAATTAGTTTTCAATTTTATAAAATTATATATCTTAAAGATATAAGGAGTGAATAATGGATAAAGATATGCTTACTTATCTTATAATTGGATTAGTAATTGGTTTTATTATTGGTTTTATTTTTGTAAATGTTATTAGCCCTAAGGCTCGTAAATATACCAAAGTTAAACATGAGCTAGAACAAGCAAAAGATGAATTAATAGCACAAAAACAAATGATTGCTAAACATTTTTCTCATAGTGCTGAGATATTGGATAGTATGGCTAACGATTTTCGCCGTCTTTATCAACATATGGCTGAAAGCTCTGGTCAATTTATTGATAGTGATAACGTTTCATCTTTGGATTTTGATTCTAGTTCTAATCCCCATGAAACAAAAGAAATTACGCTTGATAAGCAACCTAGAGATTATTCGGATAATTCATCTGGTTTATTTAAAACAGATGAAAATAAATCTTAACAATTATAGTTTAATACGCCGTTAATTAATGGCAAAGCATTTTTATAGAGATTAATTTTTGTAAAAGCGAGAGTTATAAGATGATTAATTCATTAAAAGATCGAAAAAAATTGCTAAGTATTTTAGCTTTAAGTTTAGGACTAAGTTTATCTACACTTCCGAATGCTTATGCTTCTTTTCCTTCTATGACAACTGCGAACAATGCTCAGCTTCCCAGTTTAGCGCCTATGCTAGAAACGGTATTGCCTTCCGTTGTTAGTATCAAAGTAGAAGGCACTACTCAAATGCAAAATAATATGCCAGAGGAATTTAGGCGATTTTTTGGTTATCCTGATAGTCAATCAAGATCTTTTACAGGTTTAGGATCAGGTGTGATTATTGATTCTGAAAAAGGTTATGTTGTTACCAATAATCATGTTATTGATGGTGCCGATAAAATTACGGTTGCTCTAAATGATGGACATGAATTTAAAGCGAAATTAATTGGCAAAGATCCGCAAAGTGATATTGCATTACTTAAAATCGATGATGCAAAAAAATTAACGGCAATTAAATTGGCGGATTCGGATAATTTGCGTGTTGGCGATTACGCTGTTGCGATTGGTAATCCATTTGGCATTGGTCAAACGGTTACTTCTGGGATTATTTCAGCTTTGGCTCGCAGTGGGCTTAATATGAATGGTTTCGAAAATTTTATCCAAACAGATGCTTCAATTAACCAAGGGAACTCTGGAGGCGCACTTATTAATTTAAATGGTGAGCTTGTTGGTATTAATACGGCGATTATTGCACCAAACGGTGGGAATGTGGGTATCGGGTTTGCTATTCCTAGTAATATGGTGAAAAGCTTAACTTCGCAACTTATTGAATTTGGTGAAGTCAAACGTGGCGTGTTAGGCATCAAAGGGAATGAGCTAACATCAGATATAGCAAAAGCATTTGATGTTGATGTTCAAAAGGGTGCTTTTGTTAGTGAAGTTATTGAAAATTCAGCAGCGCAGGCTGCAGGAATTAAATCTGGCGATATCATTATTTCGATGGACAGTAAACCCATTGATAGTTTTGCTCAATTACGTGCAAAGATTGCAACAACAGGCGCAGGGCGAACTGTAACATTAGGCTTAATTCGAGATGGTAAAAAAATGTCTGTTGAGGTAAAACTCAAAAACAGTGATGAGGCAGTAACCGAAGCAAAATCACTTCATACAGCTCTTGATGGTGCAACACTTAGTAATGGGGAAATTAAAGGGCAAAAAGGCGTTTTAATAGAAAAACTCATTAAAAACTCGCCAGCATCTCGACTTAGTTTGCAAGAAGGAGATCTTATTACTGGGGTTAATAAAGAAAGAGTAACTAACATTGCAGATCTTCGAAAAATTATTGATAGTAGCCCATCTGTAATTGCATTAAATATTATTCGTGGCAATAGCCGCTTATATTTGATTTTACGGTAATTATTTTGCTTTATTTCATCGATGTTTAGGCATCGATGAAAACATCATTTTAACCCTTATATAGATATGTTAAAATTCTAACCATTGTTCCCTCTATCATTCTGATTCCAATGCTCAAGAAAATTCTATGGTCAATATTAATTGGAACTATTTTCGCTATTATCTTATTGATTGTTTTTCCTACGTTACGAAATGGAAATCAAGTAAATTTTTCAGGATCAATTTTTAGCGATGGTCCACTAAGCTATTCTAGAGCTGTCAACGTTGCTGCTCCAGCTGTCGTTAACATTTATAGTCGTTCGATTAATTCTGTTTCCCAAACATCTCAAGATAGCCCAATTACTCCGCTTGGCTCTGGAGTAATTATGAGTAAACAGGGATATATTATTACTAACTATCACGTTGTTGAGGATGCAGAACAAATTATTGTTGCACTACAAGATGGACGAATTTTCGAGGCTTTATCAGTAGGCTCTGATAAGCTTGTTGATATTGCTGTATTAAAAATAGCTGCCTCTAATATTCCAACTATACTCATTAATCCCCAGCGTGAGCCCAAAATTGGAGATGTTGTGTTAGCTATAGGCAATCCTTACAATATAGGGCAAACTATAACACAAGGTATTATTAGTGCTACAGGTCGTGATGGGTTAAGCCCGTATAGAAGACAGAATTTTATACAAACTGATGCATCAATTAATCATGGTAATTCTGGAGGAGCGCTAGTTAATACCAAAGGTGAATTAATGGGAATTAATACCCTCACCTTTGCAAAAAACCTAGGTAATGATATTCCTGAGGGTATTGGATTTGCAATTCCAGCTTCTTTAGCTGTAAAGATCATGAATAAATTGATTCAGGATGGCAAAATTATTCGCGGTTATATAGGTATTGATGGATTAGAATTTGCTCCAACGCAAAACCCAAGTGATATGCCAATAGTATTAGGTATTTTAGTTACCAATACAGAAGGTCCTTCGTTGCAAGCAGGTGTTCTAGCTAATGATATCTTAATTATGGTAAATAATAAGCCAGTTAAATCTATTGTGGAAACAATGGATCAAATCGCTGAGTTGAAACCAGGAACGATTGTCCCCATTATAGTTTTGCGAAATGGTGAAAAAATTGAACTGCAAGTCACAATAGGTCAGCTATCAGTCTGATTGTTTTTTTATGACTTGATTATAACGGCCATTGGTCGTATAATTCGCAACCTTATCATGTTTTTTAACACTTGTGTGGTGTATAAATTCTGCTTTATAGCCATTTATATAGCGACACAAACAGACTACAGAGGTTTATTATGAAAGAAGGTATCCATCCAGAATATACTGCAATTAGCGCAACTTGCTCTTGTGGTAACGTTATTAAAACGCATTCGACTATTGGTCATGATATTCATCTTGACGTATGTGGTGAGTGTCATCCATTCTATACTGGTAAACAACGCGATGTTGCAACTGGTGGACGTGTAGATAAATTCAAGCAACGTTTTGCTATGGTTGGCGGTAAAAAATAATTTTATAACGCTTAGTAAACAAAAGGCGCATAATGCGCCTTTTGTTGTTTTTGAATATTGATTATTTTAAGTATTGTTGATTATTTAGTTGGCACTTACTCATCAAGTAAGTTAGGATCAATACCTAAATCTCGCATCATTTTCTGAGCTTGTTCAGGAATACCGTCTTCACGATCTTTTTGTAAATCATCATCGCAAGGTAATGGTTGGCCAGTATAAGCATGAAGAAAAGCTTCACATAATAATTCGCTATTTGTTGCATGACGTAAATTATTAACTTGTCGGCGGGTGCGCTCATCAGTCAATATTTTTAATACTTTTAACGGAATCGACACTGTGATTTTTTTTACTTGCTCGCTTTTTTTGCCATGCTCTGCATAGGGGCTGATATACTCGCCATTCCATTCCATAATATTTTCACCAAATTACATCATAAATAATGTGGGTAATTTTAACGTTTTTTTGATTTTGCTGCAATCTACACACCAAGATAGTTAGACGTCTAGACATGTTGACGTCTTTTTAGAATGTGTTATTCTTATACAATCGATTCTTGAGCTAAACAAAGTGCTATTTAGAGGAAGGTTATTATGGCTAATCAATTTAACAAATTAAGCCAAGGAACCATTGCTGTTCGTGGTGGACTCAATACTGATGAGCAATATGGCAGTGTCGTACCAGTTATCACTCCATCTACTTGTTATCGTTATGAAGAATTTGCTAAGCCAAGAGAGTTTGACTATGCAAGGAAAGCAAATCCGAGCCGTCGCTTAGTCGAGCAAACCGTTGCAAAATTAGAAGGTGGCGCAGATGCTATTTTAACTAACTGCGGTATGTCTGCCATCCACCTTGTTAGTGTTGCCTTATTAACACCAAACGATGTAGTTGTTGCTCCTCATGATTGTTATGGTGGCAGCTATCGGCTTTTTAATAGTTTAAGCCAAAAAGGCTACTTTAAAGTAAAATTCGTTGATCAATCTGACCCAGCCGCATTGCAAGAAGCATTGAGTTTACATCCTAAATTAGTATTAATTGAAACGCCAAGCAATCCCTTGCTCCGAGTTGTAGATATTAAAGAAATTGCGCAGCAAGCACATAACATTGGCGCTTTGGTTTTAGTCGATAATACCTTTATGACGCCTATTTTGCAAAAACCATTAGAGCTTGGTGCTGATATGGTTACCCATTCTTGTACCAAATTTTTAAACGGGCATTCGGATTTACTCGCTGGCATTTTAGTTTTCAAAGATCAACAACTCGCTACAGAAGTATTATGGTGGGCAAATAATATTGGTACGCTTACTTCATCATTTGATAGTTATCTGTTATTGCGTGGATTACGGACTCTTGCTGCTCGAGTTAATTTGCAACAAAAAAATGCCCAAAAAGTTGTTGAGTTTCTTGTTAATCACCCAAAAATAGCAAAAGTTTTTCATCCCTCTTTACCATCTAATCTTGGGCATAATATTGCTAAAGAACAACAAAAGGGGTTTGGTTCGTTACTAAGTTTTGAATTGGCTGGTGATGCCGATGTAATGCCGAAATTTTTAAAAGCGCTTAAAATTATTACATTAGCTCAATCACTTGGTGGCGTTGAAAGCCTTGTCTGCCACCCTGCAACAATGACACATTCAGGTATTAGTGCTGAAGCACGAAAAACAGCGGGTATTTCAGATCAGCTATTACGTATTTCAGTTGGTTTAGAAGATATTACTGATTTACTGGCTGATTTACAGCAAGCACTTGAAACAATTTAATTAAATTTTTAGATTAAAAAAGGATTGATGACATAATGCTGTAATGTTATTTCATCAATCCATTATTTGCAATTTTGTTAAAGTAATGTTTTATTTTTTTTGAAATTTTCTATCTTCTTTTTTATCTCGGTAAAAATTTCATCGATTGAATGCCGTTTAGCTCTACCACAAATTTTTGCCTCTTCATTGCAGACCAAACATTGTCTTGGTTGATTTTCGAATTGTGAACGTGACAGGCTATTTTGTGTAACAATGTCAATAACATCAATATCCCACAAACGCCCTAAGGGATGATTATTTTCAACTTCAATACAATATTTTTTAAGGGTTTTAGCTGAACATTTAATTGCTATAATTGCTTCTGAACCAGTGATGTAATGAAAATGATCTTCATTGATTATTGTTATATCGTTTTGTAAAAAACAGTGATGTAAAGCTGTAATTGCTTCGTCAAAAAGATAACGGGCTCCGCTACTGTTTTTTATTGGACCAGGAATAACTATGCTTAATGATATGATCGGATATTTATAGCATGTCATTGCATTCTTTTGGTTTTCAACTCGCTTTTCCTTGGCTAGTAGCATTTGCTCAAGGGTAATAGGAGTGCCATCATCGAATTTAATTTGCATTTTTTTCATTGGATAGAAAAAGTAATAGCATGACACTTTTACATGTCAGGCTATTACTATATTAATAAAGATTAAAATTAATCTTTAACTTCACGCACGACATCAATAACTGAACCGTCGCGGAAATGGACAATACCAACAATTTTATCTTTAAACTCGATTGGTTTTGGCTCACCAGTTAAAGATACAGCACGTTGATAAAGCTCTTCAATGCTCATAATTGGTAAATTAGCTGCTTTTAAACGTTCAGCAATTTCTGGACGATTAGGATTAACTGCAATACCATGGTCAGTTACTAGCACGTCAACGCTTTCACCAGGAGTAACTAATGTTGTTACCTTTTTAATTACCGTTGGAATACGGCTACGAATAAGTGGAGCAACAACAATTGTTAAGTTGGCACCAGCAGCAGTATCACAGTGACCGCCAGACGCACCACGCATAACGCCGTCAGAACCCGTTAATACGTTGACATTGTAATTAAGGTCAATTTCTAAAGCACTTAAAATAACAATATCAAGTTCATCAACGCTCGCCCCTTTTGATGCCGGATTCGCATAAACGTTGGTTGATACTTCAATATGATCTTTATTTTTACCTAAAGATTGTCCAGCTGTGCCATCAAAGCTTTGAGTGTCTAATAAACGTTTAACTAATCCTTTTTCATGAAGATCAACAATACTTGCGGTAATACCACCTAATGCAAATGATGCAGTGATATTTTTCGCACGCATACGATTTTCAAGGAAACGCGTTGCCGCAGTTGACGATGCACCCGAACCAGTTTGAATTGAAAAACCATCTTTGAAATAGCCTGAATGTTCAATAACATCAGCTGCATAACGAGCGATCATCAGTTCGCGTGGATTGCTAGTGATACGCGCTGCACCCACACTGATTTTAGTTGGATCACCCACCTCATCAACTTTAACGATATAGTCAACTTGATCTTGGCGAATACTTGCTGGATGGTTAGGATATCCAACAATATCTTCAGTCAGTAGTACCACTTTTTTAGCAAATTGTGCATCAACCATCGCATAACCAAGAGCACCACATTGTGATTTGCCTGATACACCATTAGCATTACCTTGCTCATCCGCTGTCGATACAGCTAAAAATGCGATATCAATATTAATTTCACCGCTTTGGATAAGTTTTACACGCCCGCCATGAGAATGGATATGGACAGGATTTTCCATTAAACCATGAGAAATCGCATCGGCTAATTTACCGCGTAAACCAGAGGTATAAATTTTAGTAACCACACCTGACTCTATATGAGGAATAAGTGCAGCATTACAGCTTAATAGTGAGCTTGATGCTAATGTTAAATTTTTAATCCCTAATTTGCTAATAGTTTCAACTACTTTGTTGATAACTTTATCGCCTTCACGAAATGCATGATGGAAAGAAATGGTCATACCATCACGTAATTCACATTTTTTGATTGCTTGTTCAATAGAGTCACACAATTTACGCGTATATTTAGATTCATCTTTTAAATATGGAGTCGTGGCATTAGCGTCAATAAATGGCGTGATATTCTTGAGATCAGGGTGCTGTTTAAGCAAATCATCAATTTTTTTATTTATGGAAGTAGTCATTTTTCAATCCTATCAAATTTCTTTACGTACACCAGAATACTTGGCTAGCTCAATAACTTTTCTAGCACGAGCAATAATCGGTGCATCAATCATTTTGCCGTTTAGAGAGATAACGCCAAGACCTTTTCTTTCACCTTCTTCTGCTGCTTCAACCACTTTTTGGGCGTGTTCAACTTCAGCTGCTGTTGGCGCATATGCGTTATGTAGTAACTCAATTTGTCTTGGATTAATCAGTGATTTACCGTTATAACCTAATTTTTTGATTAGGCTGACTTCTTTTAAGAAACCTTCATCATCATTAACATTAGAATAAACCACATCAAAAGCATCAATTTTGGCTACACGCGCTGCATGTAGTACTGCACAACGAGCATAGAATAACTCTGTTCCATCACCTCGCTCAGTTTGCATGTCAACAAGATAATCAAATGCCGCTAACGCAATACCAATTAAACGTGGAGAAGCTTTAGCAATAGAAACAGCATTAACTACACCTTGAGCCGATTCAATTGCAGCCATTAATTTGGTGCTACCAACTTCGCGTCCACACTCTTTTTCGATTCTTTCAACGTGTGCTTCTAACTCATGGATATCTTCGGCACAGTTAGTCATTGGTAAGCGCACAACGTCAACGCCAGCTCTTACTACTGCCTCAAGGTCTTTTAAGCCAAATGGAGTATCAAGTGCATTGATTCGAACTACTGTTTCAATTCCGTGTTCTTTATACACAGGAAGCAGTAATGTTTGGGCAACTAATAAACGAGCTGAATCTTTTTCTTTAATTGAAACGGCGTCTTCAAGATCAAACATAATTGAATCAGGTTTATAAACAAACGAAGTCGACAACATGGCAGCGTTTGCACCTGGAAGAAATAGCATACTTCGACGTAATTTTTTCATAGTAATTTACTCCAATCTAAGTTTTCTTCTTCTGCGCCACGTAATACCGCACATTGAATTCTTGCTTTAATAGCACAATCCAGTGCACCTTTATCATCGATAATGATTAAACCATCAGTGACATTAAGCTCATTTAAAGTTTGTTCAACAACCGCGCGGATTTGATCGCCAAATTGTTTATTAACATCACTATTAATAACAATTTCAATTCCCGCGTTTGGCATGACTTTGACTAACAAATCACTTGATTCAAGAGTCCCTGCCATGGCTTCTTTTTGTATTTTCATTTTTTTACCTTTTAAAACGTATTAAATTTTAAATTTATCCAAATTAGCTGAAAGGTAATCCCAAGTAGTAGATGGAACTAGTTTTTTTACCTCTTCATATTGCACTGATGCCAATAATTTTCTTACTAATGAAGCTGATACAATAGTGTCACCTTCGGCTATTCGTTGAACTTCAACAAAAGTAATTGCTGAGTGGTTACTAACTGCTTTATCTTCAAGCCAATAAGCCATTGCTTCATTATAAGCCTTAGTTACTTCGTCATAGGGTTCAGTTCCAACAAATCGATAGTTAATATTAAGTGCTGGAGCAATATAATTTCGAAATATAAGCAGATCGATACCCATATAGGCCTGATCGATTTTTGTCTTATCTTTTAGAAAATAAGTTGGAAATGTTGCTCTTGAGATAATATAAGGAGAACTTGCATGCACCGTAACATTTTTTATCTGTTTAGTACCATCTTTAACTAACTTCAAACGTGTATCAAATGAAAATAGCGATGCATTTTCATTGACGACAAAAACATGCAACCAATCACATTGACTTGCAGCATATTGAATAAGATATTGATGGCCTTTAGTGAAAGGATTAGCATTCATAACAATGCTACCGATTTTGCTCCCTTCTTTTTGTTGCGTGCTTAGCTGTTTACAATATTGTCTTATTCCAACTGGATTGTTTTCCATTAGGACAACAAGATCTGTTATTTCAACAATAGGATAAAACCCACATCCTTTAAAGAAATCTATATTTTCAGGTTTTGTATACAAAAAAAGATGGAAATAGCCGTTTTCATTGGCATATTTTATTGCATGATCCATCAAGGTTAGATTTAGTTGATTGCCACGATAATTAGGATCAATAGCAACACATTTAATAATATTGCGATCAATACCTGCACAAGCAATAATTTGTTCATTGATTTTAGCTACCATAAAAACAGTAACTTGTGAATCCAGATCAAGATCAGAGCAAGATAACAACTGTTTAATTTCTTGATAATCTTGTTCCGCTTTAGAAATATCAACAACGGCATAATCAACTAAATCGTACATAAATTTACCTCTATTCAGCTACTACATAATTAGTTAGTCGACCAATTCCTGTAATTTCGACTTCAATTGTATCGCCATCTTTCATAAATACTGGAGGATTACGTTTTTTACCAACTCCACCAGGTGATCCAGTAAGAATAACATCACCCGGAGATAAATGGGTAAAAGCACTAATATAAGAAATTAATTCAGGCACAGTATGCACAAGATTTCTAACTGAATCATGTTGCATTTGCTCGCCATTTAAATAAGTAGTTAAAGATAATACTTTTGGATCAGGAATTTCATCGCTTGTTGTAATACATGGACCGAAAGCACCAGTGCTAGGCCAGTTTTTACCTGCGGTAAACCAAGTATATTGCCAATCGCGAATAGAACCATCCATATAACAGCTATAGCCAGCTACATATGATAACGCATCTTCTTGCTTAATGCGAAAACCCGCTTTACCTATAATAATAGCTAATTCTCCTTCATAATCCAACTCATTAGTAATAGCTGGTTTAATAATGTTGGTTTTATGACCTGTTTGAGAATCAGGGAAACGAACAAAAAGCGTTGGTGCTGAACTGGTTTCATTAAATTCTGCTCGTTTTTCGGCATAGTTCATACCAACACACAAGATTTTATTTGGATTTGGAATAACGGGTAAATAAGTAATGTCTTGTTCATCAATGTCACTTGGGGCATTAAGGTAGGTTTTGGCAATAGATAGTCCTTCTTTATCGGCAAGTAGTGATTTTAAATCGGCATATTTATCACCTAATTTTTGCTTTAAATCAACAATACCGTTGTGAGTAAGAAGACCAAAACTTGCTCTACCAGAGACAAGATAACTGACAAGCTTCATGAAAACTCCTTAAAAGCTATTTTGTTAATTGTAAATATTAAATAAAAATGAACAACCTTAGTATAAACCAAGGTTGTTTTTTAATATGTAAAATCTATACTAAGAAATTGCCGAGAATAAGTAATGATACTGATACATTAATTGCACCACCAATACGAGTTGCAATTTGTGCAAACGGCATAAGTTCCATACGTTCTGCAGCAGTTAAGATTGCCACGTCACCCGTTCCACCTTGACCACTTTGACAACAAGAAATAACAGCAGCATCAACAGGATACATACCAAGTTTTTTAGCAACAAAGAAACCAGTGGTAACTAGGCTAACAACAGTACAAACAATAACAATTAAGTTTGTAATAGTGAAAGCTGCAACAATTTTATCCCATGGTGTAATTGCCACACCTACCGCAAATAAAATTGGATAGGTAACTGAGGTTTGGAAAAATTTGTAAACAACTTGTGAACCACTTAATACTTTAGGCGAAACACCAGAAATTAGTTTAACAAAAACTGCAGCAAATAACATTCCTACTGGTGCAGGAATGCCCGTTACTTTATGCCCAATCATACCAACCATATAAAGGATAGCGGCTAACAATACACCTGAAGCAAAGGTTGTTACATCAATAATAGATTCAGTTTTAGTAGCTTTTTTATCCATAACTTCATCATCTGCAGATGCTGGCAATAATCGACCGTTACCTGTTAAGTGTGGATAAGCTTTACCGATGCGATTTAAAATACCGCCACAGATAATACCCGTTAAACCACCTAACATAACAATTGGTAATACGCGCCCAAGTGCTTCGCCTTGCTCCATACCTAAAATTGATGCATACCCAATTGAAAGTGGGATCGCTCCCTCACCAACACCGCCAGCCATAATAGGTAATACTAAGAAGAAAAATGTTTCAAATGGCGTTAAACCAAGTAAATAACCAACACCAACACCAACAAGCATACCAACAATTTCACCACAGACCATTGGGCCGAAGATTTTTAAGAAGCCTTGAATAAGGGTTTTCTTATCCATATTCATAATACTGCCCACAATGATACAACAAATATATAAATACAGAATATGGGTATCTTTATAGAATTTTGTTGTAGCTTCAACAACTGGCTTAGGAAGAATGCCATAATAAACTAACGCTGATGGAATAAAGGTTGCACAAATTGCTGCTGCACCCATTTTCCCAACGATTGGTAAGCGTTTACCGATTTCACCACATAAAAAACCAAAAAAAGCACAAGTCACTACCATGACAACAATTTCGCTAGGCAATTTACCAGTTACTAATACTTCACTAAAGATAAGGATGCCGGCAATAATAAATAATGGTAATGGAATGACACCAATTTTATAGTTGTCCATTAGGCGCCACCAATTATATGGCCAACCTGTTAGCCTTTCTTCAAAGGACTTACTCGTTGATTCTTTTTGATTACGTTTATTTTCAAGTGACTTAAAATCCGCCATTTATTTTTTTCTCCAAAATGATTTTACTTATTCAAATTTAATGGGCGTATCTTTACAAAAAATTAATAATTTTTTTGTGATATAAATCATAAATTAACTGTGGTTTTTATGGTTTTAACGGCTATATGTTTTTTAATGCTATGTTAGAATTGTTTTAATTTAATTTGAGAAGCAAATGTAAAATGCGAAAACAAATTCAGTTATCGTTTACAAAAAAACTTTTTTTATCGCTGCTGTTTTTTTCGTTGATTGTGCTTGCGTTATTACAGAGCTATATTTGGAATACGATAGAAACTAATTTATATCGTAGCCTGGGCGAAAAAGCTCAAATCCAAGCAAAAGAGCTATCTGTTTTACCAAGTTTAATTCAATATGTCAAAGATAAAGATACTTCAAAAATAGCTGATCTTATCATAGATATATTTGAACAAAGTGATGCTAGCTATATTGTTATTGGTGATGCAAAGGCTAATCGTCTATTCCATACGGCTAATAGCCCTTTACACTCGCCTATGATTGGTGGCGATAATAAGGAGGTTCTTAGTGGTAATAGTAGCATTACAATTAGTGAGGGTTCTCTTGGCTTAGCATTAAGAGGTAAAGCGCCGATCGTTGATAACGGTAAAATTATAGGTATTGTTTCAGTCGGTTATATGATTGATGATATTAATGCATTGCATATACAACAAGTTATACCATTTATTATTTGTTGTTCGTTATTGTTTTTAGCGTTATTTATTTTTTCTTATTTTTTTTCAAAAGCAATAAAAAAACAGATGTTTAATTTAGAGCCTAAAGCAATTGCATTACTGGTAAAAAGCCAAAAATCGATTATGGAATCTATTTTTGAAGGTGTTATTGCAATCGATCTGAGTTATAACATTATCAATATTAATCAATCAGCTCGCACTATGTTGGATATTAAAATCAGTGATGATGAGCTACATAAACATAATTTAAGCGAGTTTATTCAATCAACCGATTTTATTTTTAGAAATGAAAGTCAAACAGAAGACATACACGATCATATTTGTTATTTCAATAATATTATCGTGATTGCGAACAAAGTTCGCGTGGTGATCGATGATAAAATTCAAGGTTGGGTTATTACTTTCCGTAACTTTGACGATATTAATATATTAAGTATGCAATTAACACAAGTGAAGCAGTATGTTGATAATTTACGTGCATTAAGGCATGAGCATCTTAATTGGTTGGCAACATTATCTGGTTTAATTTATATGAAACGGTATGAAGAAGCTCAATCTTTTATTGCATTACATTCTGCAGATAATCAAAGCAATCTAGATTTTATTACGGAGCATTTTAAGGTTCCAGCTGTATGTGGTTTATTAATCGGTAAATATTCAAAAGCGCATGAGCTAGGCTTAAATTTAATATTTGATCCTGCATGCCAATTAAGTGAATTACCCTTACTTATGGCTGAAACAGAATTTATGTCAATTTTAGGTAACTTGCTTGATAATGCTTTTAATGCGAGTTTGAAAAATGATCTTGGAGATAAAACAATTTATTTATATCTTAGTGATGCAACAGACGAAATTGTATTAGAAGTGACTGATCAAGGTTGTGGTGTTGATAAAAGTATTCGTAATTCAATTTTTGAACCCGGTGTCACATCACAAGAGGGTAAAGAACATGGTATTGGTTTACACCTTGTTTCAACTTACATAAAAAAAGCCAATGGTTATATTACGTTTGAAGATAATATTCCCTATGGAACCATTTTTTCTGTATTTATCCCTAAATAATAAAAGGTAATTATATGAACGAGTTTCAAGAAGATGTCATTAAAGTGCTTATTATCGAAGATGAGCCAATACTAGCTGAGTTAAATGCAGAATTTATTCAAAAAGATACAAGAGTTAAAGTCATAGGTATTGCTTCCAATCTAGAAGAAGCTAAAATCATGGTTGAAAGACTCAAACCAACATTGATTTTACTGGATAATTATTTGCCTGATGGCAAAGGAATTGAATTATTTGAATATATTATTAATAATCATTTAGATTGTTATGTAATTTTTATTACAGCAGCAAGTGATATGGAAACGTGTAGTAAAGCCATTCGTTACGGTGCTTTTGATTATTTGATTAAGCCAGTTTCTTACCAACGTTTAAAACATTCACTTGAACGTTTTGAACTCTTTTTGTATCGACAAAGCCTACAAAAACATGTCAACCAACGAAAAATTGATGAGCTTTTCAATTTACAAACAAAAGACTTTGTGAACATGAATCGACACTCAAAAGGTATTGAAGAAATCACTTTACAGAAAGTGAAAGACATTTTTATGCAGACCGATAACGTACTAACCGTTGATGAAATAGTTGAAAAAGCCAATATTAGTAAAACAACTGCCAGACGATACTTAGAGTATTGTGTTCAAATAAAATTATTAACGGTCGAGCTTAATCACGGCAAAATTGGTCGCCCAGAAAGGCTATATAAACGTTTAGGAAAATAGCTTTTTATCTGTCTCAGATAAAATATAACTTTGAAAATATACCTATTTGAGCTTTTGTTTAGTTGTTGGCACTAGTAACACAGGAAAAAACAGCTTTTATAGCACCCAAATGCCAATATATCTACCTTATTTTGGCGTTAGAATATGCGACAGCTAAGCAAGGTAGTACGCCAAACAAGGATGTTTGGAGCAGATGTTATCACCGATATTAATCATTCCATCAAACGCTAAAACATCCGTAACTACTACAACTAAACAACATTTCGGTTTGCTACAATCGAATTGTTTTATTAAAACTTAAATAAAATCAATGGTATAGCCGAGTGTTTTTAGAGAGAAAACCACACAACATCGTAAGGATAATATACTTGCCTTATCATAGTGTTAAAATGTGATGATAACTAAGCAAAGTTATTACACTAAATAGGATGGGCTGAAATGTAGGCGTAGATATTAATAATTCCACCAAATCTCAAAATGACCGAAACATAACACCATATTTTAATTAAAAAATTCACCTATCTCTAAAACTGAATCGTTTTCATCTTTACATTTCTTTACAAAAAAGCCCGCCAAAAAGCTAGCCAACTATTTTTTTAATGGCTATACTGCTAATGCTATAGGAAAATAAGCGAATAATTATAAAAAATCTAAATAAACAAAATATTACTTGACGCGAGGAACGTAATGCAGTATCATTTTTGGCACAAGGCACAAGGCACAAGGCACAAGGCACAAGGCAAGTCTACGTCTTAAATTTATCTAATAACCCTATTCGACGAGTTTTCGCACGGAACTCATTTATATCTTCGAAATTATCCATAAAATTATTTTCAAAAATTCCATTGGCATTAGCGCTATTATTGTTATTGCCGTACTCCTTAGAATCGCAGGCCTTATCGGCTACTACTTCTGATCGCATTCACGGTACTGCGCCTTATTTAACTTTTGATGGCGGTGTTACTAAAGTGACTAAAACAGATGACTTATTAACTATTAAATTATCAGATGGACGAACATTCACACCGCAAAATAATCCTTCATCACCGACAGTGCCAATTGAGTTACCTAACATAGGGGATACTTTGGCTAATATCGATATGATAGCCCAACCAGCTGATTCAGTGAGCTTAAATGATTTGGTGGCACAAGGTAAATGGGGCGATGATGATGGTGATAATCAGGTAACGGCAATGGGGCATATATCGGTATCATTTGCGGATAAAAATAGTAATACCATTAGTCGTCGTGATGCATTAGATATTTGTAAGGCACCTTATAAGATAACATTAAGTAGTACTGTAGGTAGTTTAGCAACGCAGTATGGCGTGCCAAAAAGTAGTACTTTCAGTGAAGGTACCGCGGTGTATTATATCACTCCGCCGTCACAACCAGTTATTTGTTCGGTCAGGCCGAATTTGCTATATGGTGGTACGACTGGCATCGATTCTAACGACAATCCTATATTCGCTGGCCCATCTAGCATATGGAGTCCTATTAAGGGTTTTCTAACTCAATCTACAAGTTCATCATCTTACGATTTAAATTTCCCAACTACAGGTGCGCATAATTTATATTTTGATTTACTCATAAGTGGAGTAGATATAAATGAATTGAAATGGGAACCAGTCACGCATGAGGGAATTACTGCAACAGTGACAAATGTTGTACCTAATGATAGATGGATTCCTAATTTGGATAAGGGAAAAGCCGTAGCTCGAGTTAAACTAACAGGCCCAGAGGCAAGAAATCAATGGAGCAATCCTAATCCTAATCGAATAGCTAAGCCAAGGTTACCGAAGACCTTTGAGTTAGTGGGAAAGGATCGTAGTAATAATGTAGTGGTGAGGTATGGATTTGTGTTAAAGCAGTGGTTTGTTAACCGAGGAGGTAAATACGATACAGCCCCAGCTCAAACAACATGGTGTAGTCGTTTGGGGTATCGTCTTTCGCAGATAAGAGATTTAACCAATGCAGTCAGAACAGCTAGTGTTCCTATTTCTGGCGCCACGCCGTCTTCAGCTGATAATAATTACCAGCGTCGAATTGGAGCTGGATTTTTCACAGAGTGGGGCTACATGTCGCATTATGCTGATGCGGACTTCGCCTACAGTACCCACTCCCACTATGGTTACTGGATGAGTAATGCCATATCTAACCGTCAGTTCTATATCTACTCGGACACTGGCTACGTCAATAGCAATAACATAGGAGCCACCTTCGGCTATTATGCTGTTTGCACCGCACCTTAGTTTTTTTAGTTCTTAATCCTTAGGGCACGGGGGCGCTTCTGGTGCAAATAGAGGCAATCTAACAAAGAACCCAGCCCCTGCTCAGTTGGGCGCTGAACAGGTATGACTGCGACCTTGCGCTTTAATGACTGAAAGTCAAAAAAACGCTCCCGTTCGACGACGCACAGGCATGGTTGGCATTAAAAGGGTAAATTTTAAAGGTATTTTGTTTGGTAAGGTTTCGGATGTTGATACTAGTATTATTTATTTTCCCAAAGGTTAAAACGTTCGAGCTTAACCGTATCCATATAGACTTTACTTAAATATAAAATCCCAAAAAAACGAACTATAAGTATCTAATTTTATTAAAAATCATAAAAAATTCAATAAAATTAATTAAATGTCTAACTGTTTTATAGAAAAACATTCCAATTTTTCATAACATCTAAAGGTGAAGATAGTCATTAATCTGGCATTAGAATTAGCCCAGAGCTGATAAAGGGCTGTTGCAAAAACAGTTAGATATAATTTTGATTTTATTTGTATTAAAAAAAACAAATAACTTATAATTAGTTATTTCCATAAATGATTATTTATTATAATTAAACTTGACAAAGCATAAACAACTTTTGATAATAATGCCGTTTTTTAACCTGAATTTTTATTATAGCGAGATGGCAAAATGCCTGTAGTTAACACTTTATCTTAATGCCGACACGGTATTCTCTATTATATTGTCTTTTGCTAGGTATTACCTAAGCGCTTTTATTACAATTCAATCTATAGATTTTTTGCCTTGTCGGTTTTCCCTTACTTTTTGGAGAAAACGTGATGACAATGGAATCTTATATTCAAAATTTAGAATTAATTAAATACCCACGAACACCACACCTAGAAGGCTCTCGCTTACAATTTGGTGATAGTGAACATGGACAACGCCCTTATAATCAATTAGTTGGTCAACATATCGTTGTTGAAGAAAAGTTAGACGGCGCTAATTGTGCTATTAGCTTTTCAGCCAGCGGAGAACTATTACTTCAATCTAGAGGGCATTATTTAATGGGGGGGTCACGAGAACGCCAATTTAATCTGTTAAGGCGCTGGGCTTGCGTGCATGAATATTGGCTATTAAAACGATTAGAAGATCGCTATATTCTTTATGGTGAATGGCTACATAAAAAACATGCAATTTTTTATGACGCATTGCCTCATTATTTTTGCGAGTTTGATATTTGGGATAGGCAACAAAACTGTTTTTTATCTACTATAAAACGGCATCAATTACTAGCAGATGGTCCTGTTTTATCGGTGCCAGTTTTATTTGCAGGATCGGCACCAGCTAAATTAAGTGAATTATTGAATTTGGTTAAGGAATCTATGGCTAAAACAGCTAATTGGCGAACTTGTTTTGAAAAAATTGTAACTCGCGAAAAACTTGATTTAACCAAAGCATGGCAGCAATGTGATAATTCTGATTTTATGGAAGGATTATATCTAAAAATCGAATCGGAAGAACAAACAGTTGATCGCCTCAAATGGGTTAGACACGATTTTGTGCAAGCGATTTTAGATGCAGGGCAACACCACTCTGAACAACCGTTTATTCCTAATCAACTAGCCAACGGTGTTGAGCTTTATACACCACAATTAACCGTGAATTGGAATAGCAGATTGATAAATGGAGGAAAGGTATGAATTATCCAGCATTAAAACAGCAAATAACACACACCATAGCAACGGGTGATTTTAGCCCATGGTTAAATTGTATTCCTGAATTGAACCGTTTGTTAACTACACCTCAAGATGTTATGTACCATGGTGAAGGGAATGTATGGATTCACACTCAAATGGTTATCAGAGCGTTATTGGGGCAGAGTGAATTTGCTAATGCAACAGAAGATGAACAATTTGTGTTGTTTATGACGGCTTTATTGCATGATATAGCTAAGCCTGAAACGACGGTGATTGATAAAATCACAGGTAAAATAACCCAACCTCGGCACTCAAAAAAAGGCGAGATTTATAGTCGCATATTATTATGGCGAATGGGCGTACCGTTTGATTTAAGAGAGCAAATTTGCCGAATCATTAGTGTGCATCAAGTCCCTTTTTTTGCTTTAAGTGAAGAGCGAAAAAATAGAACACCTGAATATTTAATTCATCATTTATCGTGGCAGCTACCAATTTGGATGTTATGCCTACAAGCTAAAGCGGATATGGAAGGCCGCATTTGTGCCGATAAAAAAAGAGCACTTGATGAAGTTGAGCTATTTAAACAGTTGGTACTTGAAGAAGGGTGTTTATATCACCCTCGCCAATTTGTGGATGATTATACTCGGGTTCAATATTTTCGGGGCAGTAATGTCTTACCTGATTATGCGTTATATCCCCAAGAAGGATCGGAAGTAATTATGCTAGCTGGTTTACCCGCTTCAGGTAAAAATAGTTGGGTAAGCAAACATTATCCAACATGGCCTGTTGCGTCTTATGATGATGCCAGATCTGAACTAAAATTGAAGCATGGCGAAAACGAAGGGCAGGTTATACAGTTTGTCTTAGCCAAGGTAAAACAGTGGTTAAGAGTAAAACAACCTTTTATTTGGAATGCGACCCATTTATCGCAAGAAATGCGACAAAAAGCGCTCGATTTACTCTACGCTTATCATGCCAACGTGAAAATTGTATATATTGAACAACCAGAAAAAGAGTTGTATCGCCGTAATGCCGCACGTGACACGACTTTGCCCAATAAAACCATTCAGCGGTTATTAAATAAATGGGAGGTTCCGCTACCAACCGAAGCACATAAGGTGAGCTATGTAATTAACCAATAATTGCACAATATTTTATAAGGTAAATTGGGGCTGATATCAAAGCCCCAAATTTGCTTAAATAGCTGTTTGCTTCAATAGTTGTGCACAATATTAAATACCTTTATTTTAATACCCATAAATAAAGGTTATTTCTTATTGGTTTATCTTATTTGTTATACTCAGACAAAAACCAAGTAATAGCAATTAAATCCGCCGAACCGCCAGGACTTAAATTACGTTTAATGAATTCGGTATCAAGTTGATATAATTTTTTTCGACCGTCAGAATGAATAATACCACCTTGATCAATAAGATTTTTCGCCTCTTGCTGAACAAAATACAATCCGTCTAATCCTCCTCTTGAAACGACATTAGTATCTTGATTAAAAGCAAGCAAGTACAACATGGCTTGTAGCAAGCAAGTTTCTTCATCATAGCCACTGTTTTGCATTTTTTGAAAAATCGGAAGAGAGATATTTCTAACTATTGCATAGCCTGATTCAGCTTCTCCTCTTGCACCAGTCAGATTGTGGCGTTTAAATAACCTTTCGCCTACAGTATTTGCTTGTATATTTTGCTTTAGCTCATTTTGGACAATACCTTGGCAAATTGCTGAGACCTCATCGCAAATACTTTGCGTGTTGACTGGTAATCCTAGTTGTTCTAATTTGCCAATAGCCCCCATTAATAGACCAAAGGCAAATATACCGCCCTTATGCGTATTGATTTGATTGGTTGCTCGAAACATGGCTTGTTCACACTCAATGCCAATTGGTCTAATGCCTGCTAAAAAATGTTGATTATCATAGTTGGCGGAATTTTTACCGTACTTATAAAAACGCTCAAACCAAATACAAATAGCTTTAATACTTTGGACAAAGGTTTGAAAATCCATATCACGATGTGCACCGCTATTATTCATATCAACTAATCCAGGTTTAGGTGATAAGCAAATTTCTTTTATTAATGCTTTGGTTGCTAATTGTGCAGGTAAACATCGATTAGGATCATTATTAAGTTTTAATTCTAATAATGCGATTTGCTGTGAATAATCACTCATTATTGATCGGTACCTATTAAAGTGTTTTTGAAGTATGATAAGAATTTTTGATAATAATAATTAATATTATCAATATGATAGTTAAGTATTTTTTACTATTTATTCACACGATAGTTATTATCCTCAATTTATTTAGTTACAATCTAGCAATAACGTTATATTATTTTTTGTGAAAGCGCTAATTCATTGATAAAAATAAATTAGCATCTTAAATAAAGATCAATATTCACTGGTTTTAACTGCTAATACTTCTCGATTACCGTTATGCGCTGGAGCACTAATAATGCCTTCAATCTCCATTTGCTCAACAATTCTTGCTGCTCGATTATAACCAATTCTGAATTTTCTTTGCACGCTAGATATAGAGGCTCGACGAGTTTCTATAACAAATTCGACCACTTGGTCAAAAATAGGGTCAAGTTCTTCATCGATACTCTCTGAATTATTGCCATCGTTATCACCACTTGAAACGGTTACATTTTCAATATATTTTGGTGCACCTCGTGCCTTCCAGTCTTGAACTACAGCATGAACTTCTTCATCACGGACGAAGGCTCCATGTACTCGTATTGGAATTGAGCTATTAGGTGCTAAATAAAGCATATCCCCCATACCAAGCAGTGATTCCGCACCCATTTGATCTAAGATCGTTCGAGAGTCGATCTTGCTTGATACCGTAAATGCAATACGTGTAGGGATATTAGCTTTAATTAAACCAGTAATCACATCAACCGACGGGCGTTGTGTCGCTAAGACAAGATGGATACCCGCCGCTCTGGCCTTTTGTGCAAGCCTTGCGATTAACTCTTCTACCTTTTTACCCACTGCCATGATAAGGTCGGCAAACTCATCAACCATCACGACAATATAGGGTAATTTATCGAGTGTTGGCATATTAAGATCCATACTATCGGTTGGCTTCCAGAGAGGATCAGGAATTGGTCTACCCATTTCATCAGCTTGTTTAATTTTTTCATTGTAACCAGCAATATTTCGCACTCCTAACGCTGACATTAGACGATAACGACGTTCCATTTCATTCACACACCAATTAAGTGCATTGGTAGCGTCTTTCATGTCAGTAACGACTTGAGTTAATAAGTGTGGTATTCCTTCATAAATAGAGAGCTCAAGCATTTTGGGATCGATCATAATAAACCGCACATCTTCAGGTTGCGATTTATATAAAATACTTAAAATCATTGCATTAACACCAACTGATTTACCCGAACCAGTAGTACCGGCAACTAATAAGTGCGGCATCTTAGCTAAATCAGCAACCACTGATTGCCCAGAGATATCTTTACCTAATACGATTGTTAATGGTGATTGAGCATCTTTGAATTGAGGACTGTCTAATACTTCCCTAAAATAAACTGTTTGACGATTCTTATTGGGTAATTCAATGCCAACATACGGTTTGCCCGGAATAACTTCAACTACACGAACCGATGGCATGGATAATGATCGTGCTAAGTCACGATCTAGTGTTGAAATCCTAGCAGCTTTAATACCTGGTGCAAGCTCAATTTCGAAACGAGTAATCACTGGCCCGGGCATATAATCAACAACTTTGGCTTTTACTCGGTAATCAGACAAACTTTTTTCAATTAATTCTGACATAGCGTTTAAGGCCACATGATCCACCTCAATTCTTGCCGTTGGAGGCGCTGTTAATAAGTTTAGCGAAGGTAGTGGCGTAGTTGGTTTTGGCAATGGTTTATCATTACGTCTCAATAATGGATGAATTAAACTAGCCTCATCATTTTCTGAGGAATGATAATTTTGATTATCTTGAGTTATCTCTTCAGGATAAATATCATCAATGATTGGATTAGCTTTTTTTAATGCTTCAGTATCAACATATTCAAGTTGTTCTACTTCTAATTTTACGCCTGTTTGCGTTTCAGTTTTTGCATCTGCTATCTCTTGTATGGTAGCTGTGTTTATAATAGCCTCAGGCTCTTGCACCAATGGCTGCTCAGTTTCAATGGTTTTCATTATTGAAATATCTAGAGCGGGTTCAAATGAATCCTTTTCATTATTGAATTTAATTTCATGTTTATTGTCTACCGAAGTAAATAAAGGTTTACTTGGTGCATCTGATATTGTGTATTTATCTGATTGTTCAAATGATGGTTTTTCTTCAGATTTTTGCGTTTGGATCACCTGCTTTATTTGCGCCATTGAAGAAGATAAAGCCTGTTCTTGATCTGGTGTTGCTTTATCCCCATTTATGTTTTGAATAATTGATTCAAGACGAGACAAAATTTCCTCTGGGTCGAGTTCTTTCCTAGGTGGATTATCAACGGCTTGGGGTGTTGTTACCTGTGATAATTGCAAAGAATCTTTGGTTTTAATTAATTCTTCGGTCGTTTTGATTAAAATCTTTTCATTTTCATCAGCTGAAATAAGAGTATTTGATGCCTGCTCTTGAGGTATTTCATTATTAACAGAATAACTTGGTGAAATAATTTCGGTGTTATCACCTTTGTTATCACAAGGTATTGTAAATTGAGGTTCTTTTGTTACATCATCAGATCGTATAATATTTTTTTCTTGTTTTAACGCAGTCTGTTCAATGTTATTTGTTGTACAAGCCTTAATTAACCATCTAATAGGTAACAGTAAAATCATGACAAAAGCACCTAATTTTTCCATTAGATTCAACCACGAAAATCCAGTTAATAATGTTATACAGGCTAAGCAAGTTCCAAGAAGAGTTAATGATAAAGTTAAGTTATTTATAATGGGTAGAAGGCTTTCAATGACTATTGCCCCAAGATAACCACCTGCTTCAAATTGTTCTGCATCACGAATATTTAAAGCAAAAAAACCCGTCGAACTGAAGATAAATGCCAAAACACCAATAATTCTAAATGAAAGACTAAAATAATTAATGGGATCATTGGCATGTTTATAAAAATGAACTATGAGTTGTAAACAAATAAAAATAGTAATAAAAGGGATGCTATAAGCGATAAACCCTAAAAATTGGAAAAAAATGTCGCTGGCATATGCGCCAAGATAACCGCCAAAATTACTAATAGGATAGTGCCAAGCAGTACGAGACCAGCCAGGGTCAGCGGGATCGTAAGTAAACAGAGATAAAAATAAACAAACAGATAAACCTAGTATTGCAAGCAAAATGAATTGAGTAATAATCTGCTTTCTTGTCATTTTGGGCTTTTTCAAACAAGTACCTAAAAAACTATCGCTATTAAAATTGCTGGCATTTTACCATAAATTGCGCTATGTCACAGAGCGAATGAAATATAAAACATCATTTATTGTAGTTACTATCGATTTATAGGAAATAGATTTTCACTAAATCGTTTGCTATTTTGCACGTAACTTTTTGCATTGTTTATATTGCCTTCAATTTCGTTTTCAGTCAGTTTACGAATAATTTTTGCTGGCGAACCGATAATTAAACAACCTTCACTATAAGGAAGCGTGCGTGTGACTAATGAGTTAGCGCCCACTATGCAATTTTTAGCTATTTTCGCATCATTTAAAATAGTACTTCCCATACCAATTAATACATTATCTTCAATAATACAGCTATGAAGAATAACATTGTGACCAATTGTTACATTTTCACCAACAATACAAGGGGTACCTGTTTCAACATGTACAGTGCAATTATCTTGCACATTACTATTTTGACCAATATGAATAGGCGCGATATCGCCACGTAAAACAGTATTAAACCAGATCGAAACACCTTGCTCTAAAGTTACATTACCAATTATTTCAGCTGATTTTGCAATAAAACAATGTTGATGAATTTGCGGATGTAAATCACCTAATTGGTAAATCATGATTTTTCCTTTTTTGGTTTTTGGCACACAAAAATAAGCTAACAGCAAGAAAATTACATAACACCATAGAGCCAACCATTAACCATTCGGTCGAGTTATTTACCGTTTCTCTTACAGTCGAATGCGTTGATGCTAACATTGATAATGATAAACCCATTGCGCCAGCCACTGCAAAGCGAATTGTACCTGCTAAAGAAGAAGCTGTACCGGCAATATGCTGATGAAGATCTAAAATAATCGCCATGCTATTGCCTCCAATGGTTGACATACAACCAATATAACCAGCAATACAAATAACTAGGCAGGTAAACCCTAGATTAAATAGACTGACAACAAGAAGACTTGTTGCCATAGTAAATTGGATAAAAAGCCCTAACTGCATCATTTTAATCGAACCAACACGTTTAACAAAACGGCTATTTACGGTATTCATCAATATCATCACAATAATATTGAGTGCAAAGTAATAACCAAAATTAGTGGATGCAACGCCATGTAAATTCATATAAACAAAGGGACCTAAGCTTAAAAAAGAGAATAACCCCGCCCCTGAAAATGCGCCTATCATCATATAAGTGAGTGCTTGGCGGTGTCGAAACAGCATAATAAAATTGCTTAAAATACGAACTAAGCTAAACCGATCTCGTTTGGCTTTTGCGAGTGTTTCAGGGATATTGGTGACAACTAAACCAAAGCAAGCGAGAGCAATTAAGCAGATAGTGTAAAAATTGGCTCGCCAATTAAACCAATATAAAATAAATCCACCGATAATCGGCGCCAGTAATGGAGCAACATTGGATATCAGCATGACAAAGGACATCATTTTAGAAAATTCATCACGATCACGATAAATATCTTTCATTAACGCATTAATGACTATTGTGGTTGCCGCAGCCGCAATACCATGAAAAAAGCGAGCGGTAATTAATTGATTAATATTGGTAGCAATTGCACAGCTTAATGCCGCGCCTATAAAGATAATTAGGCCAAAAATTAAAACGTTGCGTCGTCCATAACTATCAGTAAGCGGCCCAAATAAAAGTTGCCCAACGGAGAAGCCTAGTAAATAGCAGCTAATAGTTAGTTGTACAGCTGTATCGGCTACATTAAAGTTGTGCGCAATAGTTGGCATACTTGGTAAATACATATCTATAGATAATGGCATAAGCATAGAGAGTAAACCAAGGATAAAAATCAGCGCTTTTTTAGATATTTTTATTTCTACCTGTGTGTTTTGGTTTTGCACAAATCGTTCCTTTTTACGGCTTTTATATAAAATTTAATTAAGGACAAGCTTAATTTTTGCGGTGTGGCTAGCTTTAAAGTATCTATAAATATAAATAGAATGCCTCATCTTAACGACTTATCATTGCGACAATTGATATTAGCTAAAAGAATGAATTTCATCTTGAGTCAATGGTCGATATTCTCCCTCCGGTATATCAAGGATCACGTTACCGATTTGTTTTCGATGCAACGCAATTACGTGATTATTAACCGCTGCAAACATCCGTTTTACTTGATGATAGCGACCTTCGCTAATGATTAATTCAGCATGAAAATCATCAATAATGGTTAGTTTTGCAGGTTTAGTGAGTGACTTTTCACTTTTCAATTGAATGCCTTTTTTAAATATATCAATGAGCTCAACTTTTAATGGTTGTTCAACGGTGACTACATAAATTTTTTCACAATGATGTTTAGGGGATGTAATTCGGTGTGACCACTTGCCATCATCTGTAAGCAAAACAAGCCCAGTAGTATCAAGATCAAGCCTTCCTGCTGCATGTAATTTTTCAGGCATCGGCTCATCAATAAAATAAAGAATTGTTGGATGATCGGGATCATTAGTCGAACAAACATAGCCTTGCGGTTTATTGAGCATAAAATAGCGTTGGCTGGTCACTTGTTCAATTTGATAACCATCATATTCAACTAATTGATCTGGCGATAATTGATACGCACCTGATTTGATAATCTCACCATCGACAGTCACTTTTTTAGCTTTGAGCTCTTTGTTTACAATAGTACGACTGGCGCCTAAATGATGAGCAAGAAATTTATCTAATCGCATAATTTAAAAATATTCCCTATTACTTTAAAGGTGTATAGATATCAAAGCGGTGATTTTTAGTTTTAATTTCAGCTGTTGGCTTTTGGTTAGCTAAAAATGGCGCATAATCAGGTCGTTTTACCACAACTCGTTTCCGGGCTAATTGCCTTGCTGGTGTTAATAAACTATCAGCATCACTATCACTACCAACTAGCTGTTGAAAAATGCGCATCTCTTTTTTGACAAGCGCACTTTTTTGCCGATGTGGAAACATCGGATCAAGATAAACAACATCTGGTTTTTCAGGGTAAGCCCTCAATCCCTCAATGCTTGAATCATAAATTAAGTGTAATTGTTGCTCAATCCAGTGACCTATGTCGAGATCTTGGTAGGCACGTTGTAAACCATCGCTTAATAATGCGGCAACGACAGGATGCCGCTCAAACATAGTGACATGGCAACCAATAGATGCTAAAACAAAGGCATCACGACCAAGTCCCGCAGTTGCATCAATAACTGTGGGTAAATACTCACCTTTTACACCTACTGCTTTAGCGATTGCCTCGCCACGACCACCGCCAAATTGGCGACGATGAGCCATCGCGCCAGAAACAAAATTAACACAGATAGAGCCTAATTTGGGTTCGTCTGTTTTTTGTAACTCAAGTCGATTATTTTGGTTAACCAACGTAAACGGAAGATCGGCATGGGCTAATAACCATTGCTCAGCTAATTGTATTAACTGAGCTAAGTTAGAACTACTTGATACCATAGTGACGAAGTAGCGCATCAAGTTGAGGTTCGCGACCTCGGAAGCTTTTAAATAGCATCATTGGTTCATCGCTACCGCCTTGTGACAATATATTGTCAAGAAATGCATTACCTGTTTTCGCATTGAAGATACCTTCTTCTTCAAAACGTGAAAATGCATCAGCAGATAAAACTTCTGCCCATAAGTAACTGTAATAACCTGCCGCATACCCCCCAGCAAAAATATGGCTAAAAGCATGAGGAAAGCGTCCCCATTCAACAGTAGGAACAACAGCAACTTGTTTTCTGACTTCAGCTAATGTGTTTAAAATATCGGGATCTTTTTGTGTATGTAATTTAAAATCAAAAAGACCGAATTCCAATTGCCGTAAAATAAATAACGCAGCTTGATAATTTTTAGCTTCTAGCATCTTTTCTAGCATTTCTGCGGGTAATGGTTCATCTGTTTGATAATGACCGGATATAAATGTAAGCGCTTCGGGTTGCCAACACCAGTTTTCTAAAAATTGACTTGGCAACTCAACAGCATCCCACGGCACGCCATTAATACCAGCTACTGATGAAACATCAATTTCGGTTAACATATGGTGTAATCCGTGACCGAATTCATGGAATAATGTGGTGACTTCGTCATGAGTAAACAGTGCTGGTTTATCTCCAATTGGGCGATTGAAGTTACAAGTTAAATAAGCAACAGGTTTTTGTATATGACCATCAGCAAAACGCATGCGACCAATACAATCATCCATCCAAGCACCACCTCGCTTGTGTTCACGTGCATATAAATCAAGATAGAAGCTACCTTTTAATTCACCATTAGCAGCATAAAGATCATAAAATTTGACTTCTGGATCCCAAACTTCAACGCCTTTTCGCTCTTTGGCTGTAATACCGAAAATACGATGTACTACTTCAAATAAACCATTAATTACTCGTTGCTGCGGAAAATAAGGCCGTAATTCTTCATCATTAATAGTATATAAATACTGTTTTTGCTTTTCACTATAATAAGCAATATCCCATGGTTTAATATCACTGGCACCAAAAAATTCGTACGCATATCGTTTTAGTTCAGCTAGTTCTTTTTCACCTTGTGGCTTGGCTTTAGTTGCTAAATCGCTTAAAAACTCGATGACTTGCGTTGTGGATTTAGCCATTTTTGTTGCCAGTGATTTGTCTGCATAAGTCTTGAAACCTAATAATTGTGCTAGCTCGTAACGTAGGTCCAGAATTTGCTTAATGATCTCTGTATTATCCCATTTACCCGCATTTGGTCCTTGGTCGGATGCACGCGTGTTATAAGCTTGGTAAAGCTCAAACCGTAAATCACGATTATCACAATAAGTCATCACAGGAAGATAACTTGGTATATCCAATGTCAGCAACCACCCCTCTTTGCCTTTAATTTTAGCTTGTTCTTGTGCTGCTGCAAGCGCACTTTCAGGCATACCAGACAGCTCTTTGATATCAGTAATTAGTTTTGACCAACCCATAGTCGCATCTAGTACATTATTACTATATTTTGATGATAATTCTGATAATTTTGCGACAATTTCACCGTAGCGTTTTTGTTTATCATCGGGTAAACCAATTCCGGATAATTCAAAATCACGTAATGCATTATCAATAACTTTTTTCTGTGCTTTGCTCAACGTTGCGTATTGTTCGCTTTCTTTGAGTTGTTTATAGGCCTGATATAAAGGCTTATGTTGCCCAACCCATGTACCGTACTCAGAAAGTAAGGGTAGACAAGCTTCATAGGCTTCGCGTAATTCTGAGCTATTTTTAACTGAATTAAGATGGCTAACAGGAGACCAAGCTCGACTAAATTTTTCGTCTACTTCATCAATGGGCTGGATCAAATTATCCCAAGTATATTTACTATTTTGTTTAAGTACAGTTTCAATAGTATTTCGACAATTTTTTAGCGCCTCTTGTATGGCAGGTAAGACATGTTCAGGTTTAATTTGAGAAAAAAGCGGTAATGGTACATCTGTTAGTAATGGATTAGTCATGTTGAGATACCTTTATACAAATGGTTTTGTCTATTAATAGAACATAATATGATGGCAAAGGTGAATAATTCAAGAGAATTTCATGCAAGGGAATACTTATAATCCCATAAGCTTACGTTCACGTTGCCACTCAGTGGGAGTATAGGTTTTTATAGAAAGTGCATGAATGCGGTTATCATTAATAAATTCTGCCAAAGGGGCATAAATAGCTTGTTGTTTTTTTACTCGATTTAAATCAGCAAATAATTCACCTACTGCAATAACTTGAAAATGACTACCATCATCGGTCAGCACATGTACATCATCAAGCTCAAGTGAACTTTTTAATTTATCTATAATTTCTTGTTTATCCATTCTTCATTCTCATCACTAATATAAATTATGGGGATTATTTTTTGTCAAAAAACTTTCAGGTGATTAGGCGTTCTGTATAAAAGCTAATGTGTTAGCTGTTAATTACCTGTTGTAGATCATACAGCGTTAATAATGTTTGTAACTGAGGATTAATGCCTTTAAGCCCTACGTTATATTTATTGCAAAAATAAACTAAAGTCGCGAGTCCTGAAGAATCAACACGAGTAAGTTGCCCTACATCAATGTGTTTTATACCATTTAATATGGTATTTTGTGTAGACCACAGATCGTTTAATGAGTGAACATCTAGCTCACCAAATAAACACAATACATCTTGTTGTTTTTCTGTTGTGATTCGCGACATTTTAAACTAGCCTTTTGGTTTCGTATTTGGATCAATTTTGCGATTTGAAAGCTCGGTTAATTGTTTCGTCAATGCATCAATACCACCTTGACGTAAAATTGATGACCATTCATTTTGTTTAGTGCTGATCATGCTTACACCTTCGGCAACTAAATCATAGGCTTTCCATTCGCCAGTTACAGTGTTTTTACGCCATTGAAAATCAATGCGTAAAGGTTGACCTTGGTTTGGTTGGATTAAGAGTACACGAATAGAAATAAGATTTTTCCCCGTTAAATCTTTTGCTGCCTCAACTTGATATTGTTGACCATTATACATTGAAAGCGCTTGTGCAAAAGTTTGTACTAAATAGTTTTCAAAAGCATCAAAATAGGCTGTTCGCTGCGCTTCGCTTGCACTTTTGTAGTAGTTTCCTAAAATTAACGCACCAGCGTATTTGACTTGTACATAAGGTAATAAATCTTGTCTAACAATGTCTTTAAGTCTGTTTGGATTTGATTTAATCACCGATGATTGCGACTTCATTGTGGTAAAAATTTTATCGGCGGCTACTTGCATCTCTTTATAGGGATCATTTTCCGCGAATGTATTAGCACTAAACAATAAAGCTAATGCTAAAAAAAGGGTTGTTTTAAATTTGTTTAACATGTTAACTCCTTAGTTTTCATTTATATCTTGTTTTTTATCTTTATCATCTTTGTCTTTATCTGATGAACCACCTATGCTGTAAAGAAATTTACCAATAAGATCTTCTAAAACAATTGCAGGCGTTGTGTTGTGCACAACAAAACCTTCAACTAAGTACGGTGGAGTTTTATTTTTTTCTGCCTTAGCCAAAATGTCTGGATCAACATCTAGTGAGTCAATACTTAATTCCGTTTCTCTATCAACACCTATATTGATATCAATATACTGTTCGCCAAGTATTCCAGATGTCTTAATTGCAAGAGAACTTGAACTTGGAATTTTGTTATACTGAGTATCTATATCCATAGCTACATACGGCTTGTACTCATCGTTATTTGGTGAACTTAACGAAATATCACTAACTCGCCCAATCACTACACCACCGATCTTGATAGGCGATCGAGCTTTTAACCCACCAATGTTATCAAATACAGCATAAACCCGAAAGGAATTATGGCTAGCAAATGATGTTGGATCAGCGACTCTAAAGCATAAAAATAGCACTGAACAAATGACCAGCACCATGAATAATCCTACTGTAATTTCAATTTTACGACTCATGTTTAATGACCTCAATGACTAAACATTAATGCGGTTAAAATAAAATCTAACCCCAAAATAACTAATGATGAATAAACAACGGTGTTCGTTGTTGCTCGGCTAATTCCTTCTGATGTTGGTACACAATCATAACCATTAAAAAGTGCAATCCAAGTGCTAGCGATAGCAAATACAAAGCTTTTTACAAAACAATTGCCCAAATCATGCCACCAATTAACACTGCTTTGAATGGATGACCAAAAAAAGCCTGAATCAATCCCTTTCCAATCAACACCAACAAGTGCACCACCTAAAATGCCGACTGTGACAAAAATTGCTGTTAAAAACGGCATACTAAAAAAACCAGCCCAAAAACGTGGAGCAATAATACGTCGTAATGGATCAATCGCCATCATTTCCATGCTTGATAACTGTTCAGTTGCTTTCATTAAACCTATTTCAGCCGTTAATGCTGAACCCGCACGGCCTGCAAACAGCAAGCCTGCAACAACAGGGCCGAGTTCACGAAGTAAGGCAAGTGCGACCATCATTCCAAGGCTTGCTTCGGCACCAAACGTAGTTAATATAAAGTAGCCTTGTAAGGCAAGTACCATGCCAATAAAAAGGCCTGAAACCATAATAATCGTTAGTGATTGAACGCCAACAAAGTAAAATTGTTTGACTAATAATGGAAATTGTTTATTAAATTGTGGTTTACCAATTAATGCACCAAAAAGCATAACGCCAGAACGGCCAATCATCGAAATAATATTGATAAAACATCGCCCTAATTTTGCTAATAAATTCAACATTATTTTATACCTCTGCTTAGGTCTAATTTATAATCATCAGCAGGATAATGAAAAGGCACAGGACCATCTGCCAATCCATCAAGGAATTGTTTAACTCGTAAATCGTCATTATCACGTAATTGTTGTGATGTGCCACCGGCAATAATATGTTGTTCAGCAACAATATAAGCGTAATCAGCAATACTGAGCACTTCGTTTACATCGTGGCTAACAACAATGCAGGTTAATCCTAATGATTGGTTAATTTCAGCGATAAGTTTAACTATAACACCCATTGAGATAGGATCTTGCCCAGCAAAAGGTTCATCAAACATAATTAAATCAGGATCAAGTGCAATAGCACGCGCCAAAGCCGCACGCCTTGCCATTCCTCCAGATAATTCCGCTGGCATCATATGTGCAGCACCGCGCAATCCAACAGCTTGTAGCTTCATTAAAACTAAATTATGCAACACAGGCTCAGGTAAGTTAAGGTGTTCACGTAACGGATAAGCCACATTATCAAATACAGATAAATCAGTAAATAATGCACCTGATTGAAATAACATACTCATACGTTTGCGGACTTCATAAAGTCTAGATCGAGACATGCAAGGGATGTCTTCACCATCAAATACAATTTGTCCTGACTGAGGTTTTAATTGACCACCAATGAGCCTTAGTAGTGTAGTTTTACCAATTCCTGATGGCCCCATGATTGCTGTCACTTTACCTTTAGGGACATTCAAACTCATATTTTTATAAATAGGTCGCGTTCCACGATAAAAAGACATGTCATGAATTTCGACCAGATTTTTCGGTAATTCGCTCGCCACAGTGACTTCCTAGACTACTAAATTAGTATAATTTCGCTTATTTTACTTGATATTTGTGAATAAAGAAATCTATTAAACGCATAATCAAATAGTTATTAGAATTATGCATCAATAATAAACGATAACTAAATCAAGCTCGCTTGATAAAGGAGGCTTTAATATCTTGGCATTTGTTTATCAATCATTACAGCCCAAGCATCAATCCCGCCCGTAAGGTTATATAGGAAGTTGGGATCAAAGCCGTTTTCTGCTAAATAATAAGCAACGTTTAGGCTTCGCCTGCCATGATGACAATAAATAACTATATCGATCTCATCTGGGATTTTATCTAAATATAGCGGGATCATATTCATTGGAATATGCGTTGCGTTATTGATAACACAAATGGCTACTTCATTGGATTCTCGTACATCAAGCAGAAATAGATTTTCTTGCTGCTTTAATTTTTGTACAAGTTCGACTGGGGTGATTTCCTTTATTGTCATTATGTAAAACTCATTAGAATAATTGTCAAAAAGTTTCAGGTAGGTATGTGTTTCAGTATAAAATTTCAATTTTAAATTGATTAATATATCCTGCAATGATATTGCAGGATATATTTTTACCACTTATACCGCTAATGCCTTACTAATTTTTTCAAATAAATCTTTAGATAAATTTTCAATTTTTAGTAATGCTTCAAGTGCTTTTCGCATTTGTTGTTGACGTTTTTCGTCATAACGTTTTAATCGAATAAGCGGATCGATAAGCCTTGCTGCAACTTGCGGATTTTTTTGGTTTAACTCAGTGAGAATCTCAACTAAAAATTGATAACCACTACCATCTTCAGCGTGAAATGCCACAGGGTTATTATTGACAAAGGCGCCAATTAATGCACGAATCCGATTTGGGTTACTGAGTGTAAATGAGCGGTGAGTTAATAATTTTTTCACGGTAGCAAGAACATTCTTTTCTGGGCTTGTTGCGTTCAATGCTAACCATTTGTCCATAACAAGTCCATCTTGATGCCATTTATTATCAAAGTCAGCTAATAAGTCAGTTCGACAATCCAGTTCAGCTTTTACCGCTACATTTAAGGCCGCTAAACAATCAGTCATATTATTTGCTTGATGATATTGCTGACTAACTAGTGTATTAGCGCGCAAATTATCATCGGCATATGCTAATAAAGTTAAACAACAGTTTTTAAGTGATCGTTTAGCAATATCATTATGTTCAATTTGATATTGTGATGTTTTATTGTGGTGATAAACGGCTAATAATTCATCATAGAGTTCGTTTGCAAAATGAGTTAATAAAAATAGACGCACTTGATAAATTGCGATTGGATCAACCAAAGTAAATAAATTCGCCAACTCGTTTTCAGACGGTAAGGTCAAGATTTGCGCAATAAGGAAAGGATCAGTATTTTCTGATAACAATACCGCTCTAAAACCATCTAATACTGAATCAGGTAGCATTAATTTCTGATTTTCCTGATAATTTTTTACATTTAGGCGAACATATTTTGCTAATAACATTTGAGCTGCATCGTAACGGCTAAATGTGTTAGTCGCGTGTTGCATTAAGAAAATAAGATCATTATCTTGATAATCATAAGTTAACTTAACAGGCGCTGAAAAATCACGTAATAATGAAATGATCGGTTTTTGAGTGACATTATCAAAGATAAATTGTTGTTTGTTTTGTGTTAAATTTAAAACATGGTGAATAGTTTTGCCTTGGTATTGCAGTGGAATTATTTCACCATTATGTTGATATAACTCGATATCAAGTGGAATATGCAAGGCTTGTTTTTGTGCTTGATCTTGAGTTGCTGGCGTATATTGTTCTACCGTTAAAGTATATTGTTGATTTTTTTCGTTGTAATTATCGGTAACGGCAAGTTCAGGCGTACCTGATTGACTATACCATAATTTAAACTGAGTTAAATCGATACCTGAGGCATCTTGCATGGCTGCAACAAAATCATCGCACGTTGCAGCACTACCATCATGACGTTTAAAGTAAAGTTTCATCCCTGCTTGGAATTTATCTTCACCTAACAAGGTGTGCATCATACGAATAACTTCAGCCCCTTTTTCGTATACGGTTACTGTATAAAAGTTATTCATTTCAATGACTTGTTCTGGACGAATAGGATGAGACATTGGGCTAGCATCTTCGGCAAATTGAACAGTACGCAAGAGTTTGACATCTTCAATACGTTTTACTGCACGTGCTCCCATATCGGCGCTAAATTCCTGATCACGAAATACTGTTAATCCTTCTTTTAAACTGAGTTGGAACCAGTCACGGCAGGTAACTCTATTACCTGTCCAGTTGTGAAAATATTCATGACCAATTACACCTTCAATACCGAGATAGTCATCATCTGTTGCTGTTTGTGGTTTGGCAAGCACATATTTTGAGTTAAAGATATTCAAACCTTTATTTTCCATTGCTCCCATATTGAAAAAATCAACTGCTACAATCATAAAGATATCTAAGTCGTATTCAAGCCCAAAGCGTGTTTCGTCCCAACGCATGGCATTTTTTAAGCTTGTCATAGCCCAGTGCGAACGATCTAAATTACCTTTATCAACGTAAATTTCTAAATCAACTTTGCGTTTTGATTGCGTGATAAACTGATCTTTTAAAATATCAAAATCACCAGCAACTAAGGCAAATAAGTAAGCCGGTTTTGGAAAAGGATCTTGCCATTGTACCCAATGACGTCCATCAGCAAGTTCGCCTTGTGCTATGCGATTACCGTTCGAAAGTAGATAAGGATAATGTTGTTTATTCGCGGTAATGCGTGTTGAAAAGCGTGCAAGCACATCGGGCCTGTCAAGATAATAAGTGATATGACGAAATCCTTCTGCTTCACATTGAGTACAAAGCGCTTCACCTGATACATATAATCCTTCAAGTGCTGTATTATCAATTGGTTTGATTTCGTTAACAATCGTTAATGTAAATTCTGCTGGAACACGCTGAATGATTAAACCGGTTTTTGTGAGCTGATAATCATGCCATGGTTGTTCGTCAATATTAACAGAAATCAATTTAAGGTCTTCACCATCTAAAATTAAATTGCCCGCTTCATTATTTTTCTTAACGACACGGCTACGAGCTGTGACGGTTGTTATTTCGGGTGCTAAATCAAAATCAAGATCAATGTCGGTAATGGTAAAATCTGGTGATTTATAATCAAGACGGTTTTTGGCAATAGGCTGCGATTCAGGTGTTTTTGTATTCATTCTGTTATGACCTTTTGGTTTGAAATCAATTTATATTTTATACTGGTTGATATTATAGCTGATTAAAAACAATCTTATTACATAATTAATCTATATCTTCATTATTATTCTGCTATAATCTTTGAAATTTTTATTTAAAGCAATAGCACTAAATTTACATGTTACCAGCAATAATTACATCAATATTAGATACTGATGCTTATAAGTTGCATATGCAGCAGGCTGTATTTCATTACTACCCAGAGGTAACTGTCGTTGCGCAGTTTCGTTGTCGTAGTGATGATTTATTGGGGCAATATGTTGATGAAATAAAACATCAAGTGAAATTAATGGAATCATTAGCGCTGTCTGATGATGAATTTAACTATTTATCAAATATTTCCTTTTTTAAATCCGACTATTTAAGATGGCTTAAAAAATGGCGTTTTAATAGTGATTTGCTCACTATTAAAAATAAAGATGGCGTGCTTTCTATTACAATTGAAGGTAAATGGCTAGATGTTATTTTATGGGAAGTGCCATTACTTGCCGTTATCAGTGAAATTGTTCATAAAGATCGTTCGCCTAATATTGGTGTCCCTGAAGCACTAGCTCGGCTAAAAGATAAATTGGTGTTGTTTAATGAAAAAACAGCTAATATGGATATGTCGGGCTTTAATTTAATGGATTTTGGTACACGTAGGCGTTATTCATTTGCAGTGCAAGAGGCAGTTGTTAGTTATTTAAAAAATAATTTTAATAATTTTCATAGTACTAGTAATTATTTACTTGCTTATCGTTTAGGCCTTACTCCTGTTGGAACGCAAGCACACGAGTGGTTTCAAGCTCATCAGCGCCTAAGCTCAAATCTAGAAGATTGCCAAAAAAATGCACTGCAAGTTTGGCTAGACGAGTATACCAACGATTTAGGTGTTGCTTTAACTGATTGTATTACCATGGATGCGTTTTTACAGGACTTCGATTCCCATTTTGCCTCTTGTTATCAAGGATTACGGCATGACTCAGGTGATCCAATAAAATGGGGGGAAAAAGCGATTGCGCACTACCAACAATTAGGCATTGATCCTAAAACAAAATTGCTAGTATTTTCAGACAGCTTAAATTTTGACAAAGCGATTAGCATTTATCAACACTTTAATCATCGTGTAAAATTGTCTTTTGGTATAGGTGGTTTTTTAGCTTGCGATATTCCATCGCCAGATTTTAACATTAAGGCTTTGAATATTGTAATTAAATTGACAGAATGTAATAATCAGTCAGTCGCTAAATTATCCGATAGCCCTGGAAAGACTATCTCTCAAGATTTAGCTTTCGTTAATGAATTAAAACGGACGTTCAGTGTTAAGTATTAATCAATAATCTTACTTAACATAAAAATAAACAACCAGAAATAATTTATAAAAGCGCGCTCTAACAAAAACTTTTGATATTTTGTGTGTAGTAAGTGGCATTAAAAAGGCTGGAAATGCCAGTATTTAGTTTAGATATAACATTAAATAATGTAGAGATGGAAAATTAAAATGAATTCAGTTTCACCTATTGTTGATGTGTTACAAGGCAAAATTGCTGTTGGTAGCACTATTTCAGTTCAAGGCTGGGTAAGAACTCGCCGTGATTCTAAAGCAGGTATTTCATTTTTAGCTGTTTACGATGGTTCCTGCTTTGACCCTATTCAAGCTGTTATTGAAAATAATTTACCTAATTATGAACAAGAGATCTTACGTTTAACGGCTGGTTGTTCGGTTAAAGTCACCGGTAAAGTGGTGGAGTCACCAGGTCAAGGTCAAAAATATGAATTACAAGCAACGCAAGTTGAAGTGTATGGCTTTGTTGACGATCCCGAGACTTACCCAATGGCAGCAAAGCGCCATTCAATTGAATATCTGCGTGAAGTGGCACACTTGCGTGCAAGAACTAATATTGTTGGTGCGATAACGCGTGTACGCCATACACTTGCGCAAGCAATTCATCAGTTTTTTAATGATCGTGGCTTTTATTGGCTATCAACTCCCATTATTACCGCATCAGATACTGAAGGGGCGGGCGAAATGTTCCGCGTTTCAACACTCGATATGCTAAACCTGCCTAAATCGGATAATGGTAAGGTTGATTTTGATAAAGATTTCTTTGGTAAAGAAGCTTTCTTAACTGTTTCTGGACAATTAAACGCTGAAACTTATGCTTGTGCTCTTTCTAAAGTTTACACATTTGGCCCAACATTTCGGGCTGAAAACTCAAACACAACTCGTCATTTAGCTGAATTTTGGATGATGGAACCCGAAGTGGCATTTGCCGATCTAAATGATAATGCTAAGCTTGCCGAAGACATGCTGAAATATGTGTTTAAATCAGTATTAGAAAAACGTGCTGACGACATGCAATTTTTTGCACAGCACGTGGATAAAGAAGCAATAACACGCCTTGAAAACTTCATTAATGCTGATTTTGCCCAAGTTGACTATACTGATGCTATCACTATATTACAAAATTGTGATGCTAAGTTTGAAAATCCAGTCAGTTGGGGAATTGATTTAGCTTCAGAACATGAGCGTTATTTAGCTGAGCAACATTTTAAAGCACCAGTGGTGGTAAAAAACTATCCGAAAGATATTAAAGCATTCTATATGCGCATGAACGATGATGGTAAAACCGTTGCGGCAATGGATGTATTAGCGCCAGGTATTGGTGAAATTATCGGGGGTTCACAGCGTGAAGAACGTTTAGATATGTTAGATAAACGTATGGAAGAATTGGGACTCAAAAAAGAAGATTATTGGTGGTATCGTGATTTACGTCGATACGGTACTGTGCCACATTCAGGTTTTGGACTTGGTTTTGAACGTTTAATTGTTTATGTAACTGGTGTTCAAAATGTGCGCGATGTTATTCCATTCCCAAGAACGCCGCGTAATGCAAATTTTTAAGTTGATAAAAATCCCTAATAAGAATTTATTGGGAGTTATAACTGGTAGATATCGATCAATTTTAGCTTAAAAAACAATCAAACAGGCTTAAATTTAGACTTAGACACTGCATTTAATGAAAAGTTCGCTTGATTTTAAAAAAAATTTATACATAATTTACACTACTGTAAAAAGTAGAAAAATAATAGATAGAAATATTATTTTTTGGATGAATAATTATTGTACGAAAATTGACACTAAACTTATGGAAGTGTCTTTTTAAAAAATAACCATGAGGGTAAAAAATGAAACGTAATCTATTAGCAATCGCTATCCCTGCGCTTTTAGCCGCAGCTAGCGCAAATGCGTCTATTGAAGTTTGGAACAAAGATGGTAATAAAGTTGACTTTTACGGCCGAGTAAAAGCAGCTAACAACATCACTGACCGTGCTCAAAAAGGTGAGGGTGATGATACTTCAGCTCGTTTAGGTATGTCTGGTCAAACTCAAATCACCGATAGCGTAACTGGCTATGGTCGTTGGGAATATGAAGCTAAAGCAGGTAAAAATTCTGATAACGAAGTGCGTTATGCATTTGCTGGTTTAAACTTTGGTGATGCGGGTTCATTTGACTACGGACGTAACGATGGTGTGTTAAAAGCAATCACTGCTTACACTGATGTATTACCACAATTCGGTGGCGATGCATCAAACAACGATTGGCACGTATTATCTTCACGTACTAAAGCTGTTGCAACTTACCGTAATAACAACTTCTTTGGTTTAACTGATGATATCAGCTTTGCATTACAATATGCTGATAACGGAGATAACTCAAATGATTTTAAAGAAGATCCATTCAGAGGTGAATCTCGTGAAGCTTATGGTGCAAACGTTCAATGGAACATCTTTGACACTGGTTTAACTGCTGGTGCTGGTTATGCACAAACTTCAAACAGTGATAATCGTCAAAGTACTTGGGCTGGTGGTCTTAAATATGATAACTATAATTTATATTTAGGCGCTAACTATTTCCAATCTAAATTTAAAGATGTTTTTTCATATGGACCGACGCATAGAGGTAATTATAAAACTGCTGATGGTAAAGTTAGAGGTTTTGAATTAGTCGCTCAATATGGTATTGATTTAGAAGTAGGTCGCATCACTCCATCTTTAGCTTATGTTCAACATAAATTTAAAGCTGATGGAGTGAATTTCGTCGAAGATAATATTCGTTATCATGCTCGTGGACGCACTTCACCTGTAGTTAAATATGTATCTTTAGGTGCAACTTACGATCTAAACAAAAACTTCAGTGCAATTGTTGAATATAAATTCAATCTTCTTGATCGTAAAGATCTTGGTGCTGAATTGAATACTGAAAATGATGGGCGTTATAAAAAATCTACTAAACCAGGTACTAAAGACGTGTTAGGTGTTGGTTTAATTTACCAATTCTAATTTCTTAATATCTTATAAAAAGGCACTTAGGTGCCTTTTTTTTCACCTTTTAAATTCATTCCTATTAAAAAAACATTTTAAGCCTAAAAAAATTTATAATAAGTATTAAAATATTCGAAAATTCGCAGATTTAATCTAACTTCCAGTGTTAAATAGGTAATAAAATCTGTTCTGTTATAAGAGAATCGATATCACAATAATAATATAATTGCTAATTATTAGCAGTTATTTGTTAAACCAAAGCAAAGTAATTTGCATCTTTAATAATATAAAATACCTAAGAGGGTAAAAATGAAACGTAATCTATTAGCTATCGCTATTCCTGCGCTCTTAATTGCAGGCACAGCTAACGCTTCAATTGAAGTGTGGAATAAAGACAGTAATAAAGTTGACTTTTATGGTAGAGTTTATGCTTTAAACTATATTACTGATCGTAATAATCAAACGGGTGAAGGTGACAAAACCACAGCACGTTTAGGTATGTCAGGTCAAACTCAAGTAACAGACAGTGTAACTGGTTATGGTCGTTGGGAATATGAGGCCAAAACTGGTGAAGATGCTGATAACGAAACTCGTTATGCTTTTGCTGGTTTAAATTTTGGTGATTTCGGATCATTCGATTACGGCCGTAATGATGGTGTGCTAAAAACATTAACGTCTTATACGGATGTTTTACCGGAATTTGGTGGTGATGCTTCGGATAATGATCTTTATGCATTAACAGCGCGCACCAAAGCTGTTGCGACTTATCGTAACTCAGACTTTTTTGGCTTAGTAAACGGTCTGAATTTTGCTGTTCAATATGCGGATAATGGTGATAATAGCTCTACTCGTCATTTCACCAAACATGATCGTAATGGTGAAAAACGCGATAGCGCTGAAGCTTGGGGTTCAGTAGTTGATTGGAATGTGCTTGATACAGGCTTATCTGTTGGTGCAGGTTATGCTCAAACTGGTGGACATAAGGATGCTAAAGCATGGTCAGCTGGTGTTAAATATGATAATAACAACCTTTATTTAGCCGCATTATATATTCAAGGTAAACAAAAATATGGTTGGGATAATGCATTAACGACACACAGTGCGAATGACTTAAAAACCAAAGGTTATGAATTTGTTGCGCAATATGGTATTGACTTTGAAGTGGGTCGTTTAACGCCATCTGTTGCATATATTCAACATAAAGTTAAAGATGCATCTAGTTATTCAAGTGATGCAGGGCTTAAAGGTAATGATTTAGCTAAATATGTTGATGTTGGTTTAACTTATGACTTTAACAAAAACCTACAAGCTATTATCGATTATAAAATTAACTTGTTAGATAAAGATGACATCGGTGCACGAAGTGCTTTATATGAAGATGGCTCATTTACTAAATCACAAATCAAGGGCACAACAAAAGACACAGTGGCACTTGGTTTAATTTACCAATTCTAATTGATTGTATCTTTATTTTTAAAAGGCACTTCGGTGCCTTTTTTAATTTGCTATTGATTAAATATCCCTTGCACTATAACTAATACTCTGTTAAAAAATCTAGAAAGATAATAATAAATTAGGATAACTATGATGCTTTATACCACACGCAAATTATCGGCTAAAAAAAATATTGCTTTAGTTGCTCACGATCACTTGAAAGATTCTTTATTAGCTTGGTGTAAAAAAAATCGTGAAGTGCTTTCTCGTCATAATTTATGTGGCACGGGTACCACTGGAACATTAATAAAGCAAAAAACAGGACTAAATATCACGCCAATGCTAAGTGGTCCCATGGGGGGCGATCAGCAGATAGGTGCATTAATTGCAGAAGGCAAAATCGATATCCTAATCTTTTTTTGGGATCCACTTAATGCTGTACCTCACGATCCAGATGTGAAAGCGTTGTTACGATTATCTACTGTTTGGAATATTCCAGTTGCCACTAATCAATCCACAGCCAATGCATTGATTCAATCCTCTATTTTTACGCAAGAAGTTGATATTGAAATTCCCGATTATCAAAGCTATTTAACTCAAAGAGTTAAATAAATACCAATACCATCTCAAATTCGTAAAACAGAGCGGCAAATACTTTTACTTGATAATCTGTTTATTGTCTTGGGTTTTTATGTTGTGTTTCCGCTTGTTTCAACCCACTTTGTTAGTTAAGTTGGTTGGAGTGCACTCTTTGTTGGTTTTGCGTTAGGATTTCGGCAATTTGTTCAACAAGGTATTGGTTTTATTTCTATGGCGAATGCTAGTGAGCCTTGGTTATTATTACTTTCTTGCTTGCTTGCTTTCATCGTTAGGAGGACTATTATTTGATCCACCTCGTATGGGACTGACTATTAAATTTACTCATCCACATGAGCGAGGTAAGTTCATATCACTGTTAATGATACAAGATAATGCTGGAGCAGTAATAGGTGCTCTTATTGGTGGAATTTTAATTGATTATGACTTCCATTTAGTATGCTGGTGTGGTGCTTTTATTTTTTTATTATGTGGAATTTTTAATTTTTTCTCCCTGCCAGCTTACCATATTGCTATTGGCAAAGCGCCTATTATTAATGGCATGAAAATGGTTTTCAAAGATAAAAAGTTCACCCGTTATGTTCTTACGTTAACTGGTTATTATGTATTATGGGTGCAAATAATGTTGATGTTACCTTTAACAATTACAAATGTGTCAGGTAGCCCGAGTTATGTAAAATGGATGTATGCTATTCAAGCTTCTATTTCTCTCGTATTGCTTTATCCACTTACTCGATGGAGCGAAAAATATTTCAGATTAGATCAGCGTCTTAAATTTGGTCTATTTTTGATGTCATTTGCTTTTATCATTATTGGTTTTACATCACAATTAACCGTATTATTATCACTTATTGCGTTATTTTACTTTGGTGCGACTATTGCTGAACCTGCTCGTGAAACCTAGTCGACTGTATTAAGTAATTCCAAAGCAAAAGGTAGTTATATGGGATTTATTCGTTTAGGGCTTGCGCTTAGTGGATTTATTGGTTATACCGATGCTGGTTGGTTATATGATATTGCTATGCAAATAGGATTTCCGCACCTTCCATGGATAGTGCTTACTACAATTGGACTATTAACTTTAAGTTATCTGCATCATCAATTTTAAAAAATGAGTCGCCAATGCATCCTATTAAAATGCGGAAGATTGGCTAATTTCGCCATCTTTAAATAAAATCGCTTCGCCAGTATTAAGTTTTTGCCATATCTCATTTGAAGTTAATGGTAAGGTTGAAATGATAGTAACAATATCATTGGGTGTTGTATGTTTTTGAAAATCAATTTCTACATCTTCGTCCAGTAACTTTGCTTTGCCAAATGGTGCTTTACGGGTTATCCAATGCAAATTCGTTGTGCAATAGGCAAATACATATTGCCCATCAGAAAGTAGCATATTGAATATGCCTAGTTGGCTTAATTGATCGGCACATTGCTTAATAAAATTAAATAGCTCAAGATCATCGATAGGTTTTTGTGAATATTTTTGCTGTAATTGATTAATTAAATAGCAAAAAGCATATTCGCTATCGGTTTCTCCAACAGGTTGAAAAAGCCCTGTATCTAAATTTTGGTAATTGGTTAATTGTCCATTGTGGGCAAAAGTCCAATTTTTACCCCAGAGTTCGCGGGTGAATGGGTGAGTATTTTCTAGTGCGACACCGCCTCGATTTGCTTGTCGAATATGAGCAACCACGGCTTTAGATTTTATGGGATATTCTTTTACCATTTTAGCAATAGGTGAATAGCTACAAGGCTCAGGATCTTTAAATGTTCGGCAACCTTTTCCTTCATAAAAAGTAATCCCCCAACCATCTTTGTGAGGACCTTTGTCCCCACCTCGTTTAATTAGGCTACTAAAACTAAAACAAATATCGGTTGGCACATTGGCGCTCATACCCAATAATTCACACATATTATTTTGACATCTCCTTTTCAATAAGAAGAATAAGAATATGAATTACTTTAATGTGGATTTCTTGTACACGATCGGCATAGCCAGAATGTGGAACACGAATATCAACATCGGCAAGCCCATTCATCTTCCCACCATCTTTACCGGTTAATGTAATGATTTTCATCCCTTTTTGTTTTGCTGCCTCAATGGCTTTAAGCACATTGGTTGAGTTCCCTGAGGTTGAAATACCTAAAAGTACATCACCTTTTTGACCTACACCTTCAATATAACGTGAAAAAATAAAATCAAACCCAAAATCATTACCCACACACGAAATGTGACTTACATCAGATATAGCAATTGCAGGGTAAGCTGGGCGATTATCGCGAAAACGACCTGTTAACTCTTCAGCAAAATGCATCGCATCACAATGAGAACCGCCATTACCACATGATAAAACTTTACCGCCTTGTTTAAATGAATCAGCAATTAAGACAGCCGCTTTTTGAATCTGCTCAAGATTTTTATCATCCGAAACAAAACTAGTTAAGACCTCAATGGCTTGGTTTAACTCATTACGAATATTGTCAATGTACACTGATACTTCCCCATCATTAAATAAATTTATTGTACTATTGTAATTTTTTCAAAATAGCTTGCAAGCGATAAAAATAAAATTACTTTTCTTGGCAAAAACTTTCAGGTAGATATGTACATTAAGTACATATGTTTCAAATATAAATGTTAAAGTCCAAATAAATTAAAATAATGACTAACAGTTAAAGAGTGAAATAACAACAAAATTTAGATTAATTTTAAAATTAATAAATAATACATTTACAATAGCTGAATTTTTTCATTTATTTTAAATAATATCTTGCATAAAACTCGGTCATAACGCTATTTGCCAATAGGATAAGTCTTTAATTCGTGATACAATTTAACAATTATTTTTTCGCTTAAGAAAAGAGTGAAAAGGCATTTAAAGTAGAATCAATAAGGAATGAATATGCAAACAATTGAAGGTAAAGTTGCTGCACCAAAAGCTAAGGTTGCAATTGTAGTAGCACGATTTAATCATTTTATTAATGATAGCCTTGTCAATGGTGCAATTGATGCGTTAACACGCATTGGACAAGTTGATGATAAAAATATTACTGTTATTTGGGTTCCAGGTGCTTATGAAATTCCACTTGCTACTAAAGTTGCTGCACAGTCAAAAAAATATGATGCAATTGTAGCGCTAGGTACGGTTATTCGTGGCAGTACGGCACATTTTGATTTTGTTGCTGGTGAATCAAGTTCTGGATTATTAAGTGCAAGTTTAGATAACACTATTCCAGTTGGATTCGGTATTTTAACTACCGAAAGTATAGAACAAGCTATTGAACGTGCAGGCACAAAAGCTGGCAACAAAGGTGCTGAAGCGGCATTAACTGCACTGGAAATGCTAAATATTATTAAAGCAATTAAGGAGTAATTTAGTGGCATTAGTTAATCCTCGTCGTCGAGCAAGAGAATGCGCAGTGCAAGCCATTTACTCTTGGCAAGTTTCTAGAAACGATCTTGCTGATGTTGAGACAAGTTTTATTGCAGAACAAGATATGAAAGGCGTTGATGCTAAGTATTTTCGTGAGCTATTAAATGGTGTAGCCAAAAACACCAGTGAATTAGATGACAAAATGACGCCTTATCTCACTGAACGCTCTATTAATGAGTTAGGACAAGTTGAATTAGCCATACTTAGAATCGCACTGTATGAATTAATAAAACGTCAAGATGTACCTTATAAAGTTGTGATTAATGAAGCTATCGATTTAACTAAAACATTTGGTGCTGCAGATAGCCATAAATTTGTTAATGGTGTATTAGATAAAATAGCCCCAACCATTCGTACTCGATAAGCAATTAATTATGAGATTGATATGAACAATAATACCGAAAAAAGCAAACCTACTATTTTTTATGCCAAAAATAGCGAATCTAAAAAGCCTTTTCGCTCAGCGACTAAAAAAAAGACTGACTGGAAAAGTAAAGACTCATTTCAAGTAAAACTTAAACGGGATCGTCATGATCGTATTGAAACATTCAAACCTAGAAATGATAAATCTGCATTTGCAAAAAAGAGTTTTATTGTTGATCTTAATCAATCTAAATTGCCTATTGAGAATGAATCACCATGGCAAAAAAAGCTTCGTACAAATGAACAAACTCCAACTTTTGGTTATGATGGATATCGCCAACGTAAAGAAGAAACATTAGTTTATAGCGAAAATAGTTGTAAGGCAGTATTCAAACATCGTCGCACAGCAATTGTTAAATTATTTATTACTCAAGAAATGACTTATCAATTTAAAGAGTTAATTGAGTGGCTCGTTAAACAACGTTTAGGTTATGATGTAGTCTCTAGCGAACAGATTGGTAAAATAACTCAAACGCAACATCATGGTGGCGTATGTTTAATTGTTAAAAAACGTATATCACTTACGTTATTGGATTATCTAGAAAACAATAGCGATAAAGATCATGATTGTGTTTTAGCGATTGATGATGTCAATAATCCCCATAATCTTGGTGGGTTAATTCGTAGTGCCGCTTTTTATGGCGTTAATGGTGTCATGTTACGCCAAACAAATTTACTTGATAGCGGTGCTGCTATGCGTGTGGCTGAAGGTGGCGTTGAAGCTGTTGAGTCAATTAAAAGTGATGATTTTGTGGCCTCAATAGATATGCTTAAGCAACATGGCTATCAAGTTATTGCCCTATTACCTTGTCAAGTAAAGTCAATTACATCCAGTGAATTGCACCAAATCCATTTTAATAAAAAAGTTGCGGTAGTCATATTTCAACAAATTAATATGAAACTAATTAACAGCGCTAATATTGTTGTACATTTAAAAGGCAACGATAACATGCCCGCATTAAATATTTCGGTTGCAACGGGCGTTTTATTATCGAACTTACATAAGTAAATTAATATTTTTACTATCAATGAGTTATTGGTAAAAAACTATTTTACTCATTGATAAAATATATCAAATAGCATCATTTGGTTAGAAATTGCTTTTTTTTTCTGTAAATTGTACTAGTTTTTATATATTTTGGTATGCGTCATGACTTTTAAGCATAAAGTTGGTTTAATTTTTGGGAAGTTTTATCCTTTACATTGTGGTCATATTTATCTAATTGAAAAAGCGATGAACCAAGTTGATGTATTACATATCTTTTTGGGATGTGAAGCATCGCGTGATAAGCAACTATTTAATCAAAGCCGTTTACCAAAACAACCACAAATAAGTGACCGCTTTTCATGGTTAAAAGAGACATTTAAAGATCGCCATAATATTCATATCCATGTACTTGATGAAGCTGGTATTGAGTTTTACCCTAATGGTTGGCAAGATTGGAGTGATCGGGTAAAGCAAATTCTTGCTGAGCATAAAATTAAGCCCAATGTGGTATTTACTAGCGAGCCAAAAGATGTTAATAACCATAAGATCTATTTTGATTGCCCAGTCGTTATTGTTGATGCTAATCGAGAATTTGTTAACATTAGTGCAACACAAATCCGCCAAAATCCATATAAAAACTGGAATTTTATTGCACAAGCAGCAAAACCTTTTTTTGTAAAAAAAGTAGCTATTATTGGCCAAGGCCGTTTTTGTGACTTACCACTCCAATTTGCTAATATTTATAATACTCAATACGTGCCCAATGGCTATATTAATTATATTGAACGAGAAATTTCAATCCAACATAATAAACGTTATTTGAGCGAATCCGATTATATGAAAATTGCAATGTTACATGTTGAACGAATTGCAAAAGCCGTTGAAACATCAAATAAACTTGTTTTTACTTCAATCGATTTTGAAACACTTGCACAATATTACAGTCAAATTTTCAAAAAAAATAATGACGTTTTAAGAGCCTTAAAAGAAAGTTGCCATTTTGATTTAGTCATTCATGAAAAAGATTTAAATCCTCAATCCTCGCAGCTTGAATATTTTGAAACTGTTTCAAAGAAGATTGAAGCATTATTGATTTAGTTCATCACATTTATTATGGCTTATGCTAAAATAAGCCAATTATTTGTGATAGGTAAATTTTATGTCTCAATCTTCTGACAAACAAGACAATACAAATCAAGAAAAAATTGATTTTGGTTACACTCAAGTCCCAAAACAAGAAAAAGTAAAACGTGTTGCTGAAGTATTTCACTCTGTTGCCGATAAATATGATGTTATGAATGATCTTATGTCATTTGGCATTCACCGAATTTGGAAAAAAATCACCATTGAGTATAGCAGTGTGCGTAAAGGCCAAAAGGTTTTAGATCTAGCAGGTGGCACAGGTGATTTAACGGCAAAATTCTCGCAACTTGTTGGTGATGACGGATTAGTTGTCTTAGCTGATATAAACGAATCAATGTTAAAAGTTGGGCGAGATAAACTACGAGACAAAGGCTTATTTAAAAATATCGAATATGTACAAGCTAATGCAGAGGAGTTACCCTTTGCTGATAACTATTTTGATTGTATAACCATATCATTTGGCTTGCGCAATGTCACTGATAAAGAAAAGGCTTTACACTCTATATGGCGAGTATTAAAACCTGGTGGGCGCTTATTAATCCTGGAGTTTTCTAAACCGCAATATCAGATCCTAAATAAAGCTTACGACTTATATTCATTTACTATGTTACCGTTAATGGGCAAAATTGTGGCAAATGATTCTGAAAGTTATCGCTATTTAGCCGAATCAATTCGAATGCATCCTGATCAAAATACACTGAAAAAAATGATGGAAGATGCCGGATTTGTTGATGTGAAATACCACAACATGACAGGTGGCATTGTAGCTTTACATATTGGCTTTAAATTTTGATGCGATAAAAAATAATGACCTTTTTTCGACTTTATAAAATACTTGCGATATTTCGTGCTTATCGATTAGATGAATTATTACCAAAACACCATTTAGTAAGGTGGCCACGGTTGGTTTTAAAGTGTTTATTTTGGATTAGACCCAAAGCTAAACATCAAGAAATTGGTGAGCGATTACGTCAAGCGCTACAGGAGCTCGGTCCCGTATGGATAAAGTTTGGGCAGATGGTTTCAACTCGACGCGATATTTTACCTAAACACATTGCAGATTCGCTGACCAAATTGCAAGATCAAGTTGCTCCTTTTGATGGACAAATTGCTAAACAGCTTATTGAATCGGCATTAGGTCAAACAATAGATTATTATTTTTCCCATTTTGATGAAAAACCATTAGCATCAGCATCGATTGCCCAAGTCCATACAGCAATATTAAAGCATAGCCAAGCTGAAGTTATTATTAAAGTATTACGCCCTAATATTTTACCTATTATTCAAGCTGATATACGTTTAATGTATTGGGTAGCTAAACAATTTACCAATCGCATAAAATCAGGCGAAAAATTGCGAGCTGTTGAAATAGTGCGTGATTATGAAATCACGCTATTAAAAGAGTTAGATTTACAAAAAGAAGCTTACAACACGATTAGATTGCGCGATAATTTTATTAATAGTGATATCTTATATATTCCTTATGTATATCATAACCTTTGTCGAAAAAATGTGTTAGTTGAAGAACGAATTAAAGGTATACCTATCTCAAATATTGAGCAGCTTAAGCAAAATAACGTCAATATGAAATTACTAGCTGAACGAGGTGTTCAGGCATTTTTTACCCAGTTATTTCGTGATAACTTTTTCCATGCAGATATGCATCCCGGTAATATTTTTGTCGATATTACCGAACCACAAAACCCCCGTTATATTGGCATTGATTGTGCCATTATTGGTATATTGACTGAGGATGATCAACGTTATCTTGCTGAAAACTTTTTAGCCTTTTTTAATCGAGATTATCGCAAAATAGCCCAAATTTATATCACATCAGGCTGGGTACCAGAAACAACTGATGTTGTGGCGCTTGAAATGGCAATGCGTAACGTCTGTGAACCTGCATTTGCAAAACCCCTTGCCCAAATTTCATTTTCACAAATTTTGCTACAATTATTTCAAGTTGCTCGCCAATTTGACATGGATATTCAACCCCAATTAACCCTGCTTGAAAAAACGTTATTTTATATTGAAGGGCTAGGTCGCCAGCTTTATCCTGAACTAGATTTATGGAAAACAGCAAAACCATTTTTAGAAAAATGGTATCAAGATAAATATAGCGCTAAAAAAATACTACAACAAACTTGGCAATCATTACCCGCGTGGCAAACTATGTTGCCAAAGTTACCCGAAAAATTAAATAACTACGAACGAATCAGTAAACAAATGAGTGCCCAACTAACACAAATTACTCAAGAATTACAGCTTAGTAAAAGGCGTGAACGGAATCTATATAAAATGATGGGGTTAGTGTGTGCTTTATCTATTATTATATTGGTTTCATATTAAGCTGATTGTCTTGGGAATATTATAATTTGCGTGTATAATTTGGTTATTTACCTCATCGGAGATAATTATCATGATGCCAAGCTTACCTCAACTTTTAATATTAATTGCGGTTGTTGTATTGTTATTTGGAACAAAAAAATTACGTTCATTGGGCTCCGATCTTGGCGAATCAATTAAAGGCTTTAAGAAAGCAATGAATGATGATGACGATAAAAAAGATGCTGATAATTCACAAAAATCTGAAAATATCGATTCATCTGATGCTAATAATCAGAGTAAAAAAGAGTAAACCGTGTTTGACATTAGTTTTGGTCAATTATTATTAGTTTTAATTATTGGTCTGGTAGTTTTAGGGCCAGAACGGCTACCCATTGCGATAAAAACAGTTACAGGGTGGATAAAAGTGCTACGCCGAATGTCTGCTACGGTACAATTAGAACTAAATAAAGAGCTCAAACTGCAAGAGTTGCAAGCCAGCTTAAAAAAGGCCGAACAAAGTGGTTTAAAAACACTTACACCAGAAATTCAAGAATCTATTGATGATTTAAAACGTGTAACCGAATCCTTACAAAAAGAAATCGATTCAGCCACGAAAATTGATACTGAAACTCGTACAGATAAAAATACACCATGACAGACAACGTTACTCAACCATTAATTGGACATCTTGTTGAACTTAGAACACGGCTTTTGCGGTGTATTATCTGTATTTTGCTGGTATTAATTTGCTTGCTTTATTTTTCCAATGATATTTATCATATTGTGGCAAATCCGCTTATGAGTCAATTGCCACAAGGCAGTAATATGATAGCAACGGATATTGCAGCGCCATTTTTTACACCAATTAAGTTAACAGTTGTAGTGGCGATCTTTATTTCAATTCCTTATGTGCTATATCAAATTTGGGGATTTATTGCCCCAGCGTTATATCAACATGAGAAACGTCTGGTTATGCCGTTAATTGTATCAAGCACGATTCTTTTTTATCTTGGTATAGCATTTGCTTACTTCGCTGTGTTTCCATTAGCGTTTTACTTCTTTATCCATACCGCACCGATCGATGTGGCGATTAATACTGATATTACCAAGTATCTTGATTTTGTAATGACACTCTTTATTGTCTTTGGATTTGCTTTCGAAGTGCCAGTTGCTATTATTTTGCTTTGTTGGACAGGAATAACTACACCAAAAAGTTTACGAAACAAGCGACCATATATTATTGTTGGGGTATTTGCTGTTGCTATGTTTGTTACCCCTCCAGACGTATTTTCACAAATACTATTAGCTGTACCTATTTGTTTACTATTTGAAATTGGCACTTTTTTTGCCCGTTTTTATCAACCGCGCAAAAATGACGAAATGGAAGATGACAACAACCATGATTTTGATGAGACGTAAACAAATATAGAATGAGTAAACTGAAAATAACTAAGGATAACGAGTCATAATGAAAGCATCATTACCTGATTTTAATTGCGCCAATGTGTTAGTTGTGGGCGATATTATGTTGGATCGCTATTGGTATGGGGGAACGAATCGTATATCGCCCGAAGCGCCAGTACCTATAGTTAAAATTGACTCGTTAGAAGAACGACCTGGTGGTGCTGCCAATGTTGCTATGAATATTACTTCACTTTGCGGTAATGTACGCCTAATCGGTCTAACAGGCATAGATGAACCAGCAAAAATTCTTAATGAACAATTAAGTAAACATAAAGTTCAATGTGATTTTGTTTCTGTATCAACACACCCAACCATAACAAAGTTACGCGTTCTATCACGTAATCAACAATTGATTCGCCTTGATTTTGAAGAAGGATTTAACAATATTGATGCAACGCCTCTTCTAGAGCGTATTCAATCAGCATTAACGACCCATAAAGTTTTGGTACTGTCGGATTATGCCAAAGGTGCGTTATCTGCTGTTCAATCAATGATTAAGCTTGCTAATCATGCCAATGTGCCTATCTTAGTCGATCCAAAAGGAACCGATTTTGAGCGTTACCGCGGGGCGACATTGTTAACTCCAAACATGTCAGAATTTGAAGCAGTAGTCGGACATTGCAAAACTGAAGAAGAGATTGTTGAAAAAGGTTATCAACTCATCAAACAATATGATCTAAAAGCCTTACTAGTAACACGTAGCGAAAAAGGCATGACATTATTACAGTTAGATAAACCAATTTACCACTTACCAACTCAAGCAAAAGAAGTCTTTGACGTAACAGGAGCTGGCGATACAGTAATCGCTACATTAGCTGCAGCATTAGCTGCTGGTCAATCTTTAGAAGAAAGTTGTTTCTTAGCAAATGTCGCAGCGGGTGTGGTTGTTGGTAAACTAGGTACTTCAACTGTTTCACAAGTTGAATTGAGTAATGCCATTCGAGCCCGTGCCAATGACGGTTTTGGAGTAATGACAGAAGAAGAACTTAAAGAAGAAATCAAAAAAGCGCGTATGCGTGGCGAAAAAATTGTTATGACCAATGGTTGTTTTGATATTTTACACGCAGGACATGTTTCTTACCTTGCTAATGCGCGTAAACTAGGCGACCGTTTAATTGTAGCAGTGAATAGTGATGCTTCGGTTAAACAATTAAAAGGGGAATCCAGACCCATTAATCCGCTAATGCAACGTATGATTGTACTTGGTGCACTTAATTCAGTTGACTGGGTTGTACCATTTGAAGAAGAAACACCACAACGTTTAATTGCAAGTATCTTGCCTGATGTCTTAGTCAAAGGCGGTGATTATAAACCCGAAAATATCGCCGGTGGTAAAGAAGTCATTGAAGCAGGCGGCACAGTTAAAGTCCTCAATTTTGAAGATGGTTGTTCAACCACCAATATTATTAATGCAATAAAAAATCGCTAAATTAACAAATCTTATCGGTTGCTTCAGCGTGCCACTGATAAGATTTATGATCCGATATCAATATACTTGCTTATTATTCTATTTTACGCATTTCTTGGAAAATAGTGTTAACGCTAAGCACTATTTTCAGTAACTGACTAATAAAATATCAACAATTATTAGCATGATCAATCGTTAATAACTATTATTAAATTTTAGAATGAATACTTTTTTTATCTTTCGTTTTATGTAAAGCTAATAGCTAACTAATGAAAATTGTATTAAGGATATTTAATGACCAAACATTATGATTATATAGCTATCGGTGGTGGTAGTGGAGGAATTGCATCAGTTAACCGAGCGGCATCCTATGGAAAAAAGTGTGCACTAATTGAAGCAAAATTATTGGGTGGAACCTGTGTTAATGTTGGTTGTGTGCCCAAAAAAGTCATGTGGTATGGTGCACAAATTGCTGAAGCCATTAATCATTATGGCCCTGATTATGGTTTTAATACCACCATTAATCAATTCAGTTGGGACAAATTAATTGCCAGCCGAAATGCTTATATTGATAGAATCCATCAATCTTATGATCGTGTCCTTAATAACAATAACGTTGATGTTATTCATGGTTATGCTAAATTCGTTGATGCTCATACAGTTGAAGTCAATGGTGAACATTATAGTGCTGAACATATTTTGATTGCTGTTGGTGGTAAACCAAGTATCCCGAATATTCCTGGTGCTCAATATGGTATAACATCGGATGGCTTTTTTTCTCTAAAAACCTTACCCAAACGTGTAGCCGTTGTTGGAGCTGGATATATTGCTTGTGAAATTGCAAGCGTATTACACTCGCTGGGTGCACAAACACACCAATTTATTCGTAACGCTACGCCACTACGAGCTTTTGATCCGCTTATTATTGATACCTTGATGGAAGTGATTGCAACAGAAGGGCAACAATTACATACTTTTGCCATTCCGAAATCAGTTACTAAAAATAGCGATAACTCATTAACATTAACTCTTGAAAATGGCGAAAGCTATATTGTCGATAGCTTAATTTGGGCAATTGGCCGTGAACCTGCGACCCATGATATGAATTTACAAGCAGCAGGCATTGCTGTTGATAGTAAAGGTTTTGTGATAGTTGATAAATATCAAAATACTAATATATCAGGAGTTTATTCAGTCGGTGATGATACAGGCGCAACAGCATTAACCCCTGTTGCGGTTGCTGCTGGACGTCGTTTATCAGAAAGGCTATTTAACAATAAACCTGATGAACATTTAGATTACAGTAATATTCCAACTGTAGTATTTACTCATCCGGCAATTGGTACCGTAGGCTTAACAGAACCAGACGCAATAAAGCAATATGGATCTGAAAATGTAAAAGTTTATCAATCAACATTTACAGCAATGTATACCGCAGTTACTCAACATCGCCAACCATGTCGCATGAAGCTAGTTTGTGTAGGTAAAGATGAAAAAATCGTCGGTATTCATGGCATTGGTTATGGTATGGACGAAATACTACAAGGTTTTGCAGTGGCATTAAAAATGGGCGCTACTAAAAAAGACTTTGATAATACCGTGGCAATTCACCCAACCGCAGCTGAAGAGTTTGTCACAATGCGTTAATAGTATCAGTTATTGTGTAGTACACATTAAAATAAAAAGCAGGGTAAAAGCCCTGCTTCAGATTGATGACAAACCTCGATATAATTCGGGGTTTATTTTTTTATTTAAACCATAAATAGGATTTTTAATTTGGATTTTATTAAATAAATTAAAAAATAGCTTAAAAAAACGTAACAAAAATAGCTTTATCGCTATTTTCTTGATATTTTGAGCCGTTGCGGCCAATAAACACTGCATTTGAACCTGCGCTCTTCCTCTAAATCGTGCATAGCGATGTCCGTGATGTCGTTTAGCATCAGCAAAGCTGCGCTCTATCGTTTCTTTTCGCCGAGCATAGACTTTTTTACCCTACTGACTTAAACGAATCTCGTTGGCTTTCTCTTTATCTGCTTCCCAGATATGCCGTGTGATGACTTTCTGTGTATTTTTACTCTGTGTACACTGTGACAATAACGGACAGATTTTGCAGGTTGTTGCATCAGAATGATAATGACGATAACCTTCCCTGCTGGTAGTTTTATATATTAATGTTTGCCCGTTTGGGCAAGTATAAGTATCGTTTTGACTGTTATAGATAAACTGCTTTTTTCTGATGGGATTCGCACCATGGGTGGGGCGGCGATAACCCAACACCGGATATATCTGCTCTGCCAGCAGTAAATGGCAAATGGGAGCCGTAAAATAACCCGCATCAAGACCGACACCAACCGGATTAAAGCCAAACCGCTCTGGCTGGCGTTTTAATCGAGCCATATAAGGCTGGGAATCATGGATATTTCCGGCAGTGACATAGGTATCGGTAATTAAATTATGTTTGCCATCAACCGTTCGGTGATCTAAGTAGAAGAATCCTTTAGGCTTGCCTTCCCGATGCATAAAGCCACTGTCTGGATCTGTTGTACTGACTTTAACCTCCTTGTATTTCTCTACCGTCGATGGCTTTAAGGCTTTTTTCCGTTTAATTCTCTTTCTGTGTTGATGGCTTGATTAAGCGCATCAATATATTGACTGGGCTCAACAATATGCTGCTCATTACGTGCTTTGCCTTTATTGGCATTTGCTTTTAGGTGAGTACTGTCCGTATATAAAACCCGACCACTTATCAACCCTTTGGCAATGGCCTGCTCAACAATATTATCAAAAATCTGTTGATAGATTTCACTGTCATTAAACCGACGGCGACGATTTTGGCTAAGTGTTGAGGCGTCAATCACTTTTTCGGTTAATCCCATTCCCAGAAACCAGCGGTAAGCTAAATTGACCTGAATTTCCTGAACCAGACGACGTTCACTGGGGATACCGAAAAGATATCCCAATAACATGATTTTAAACAGTCTGACCGGATCTTCTGCCGGACGACCGTTATTAGGGCAATAAAGTGGTGCTACCGCTTCTCGAATAAATTCAAAATCAATGACTTTAGCTATTTTACGAACAAGATGATTTTGAGGGACAAGCGCATCTAGCGAGATTTGCTCTATTTTTTCTGGTGTCGCTGGAGTTGGTTTTTTTAGCATAGAAGAACTTCTCTTATAATGGACTCCTCTCTATTAGATCAAAGAACTCGTCAAAAAGCGAGTTCTTTGTCATCAATCTGAAGCAGGGTAAAAGCCCTGCTTTTTATTGGTTGTAGTTACTGATTAATGACCCGAGTTACTATTCCATCCTTGTTTTGCAAGTGGGTAGAAACCGACAGCAATCGCAATTAATGCCACAAAAGAGATATAAAGGCCTGCACCAAGATAACTATACTGACCTAATAAATGTTCAGGGCTTAATAGATAAATTGTTAAAGTCGGTGTAAATGCACTAAATAGTGCATAGGCTAAATTGTAAGAAAACGATAAGCCAGAATAGCGAATAGCTGGAGGAAAAGTTCTCGTTCCAATAATTGGTGTCATAGCGATAGCCCCAATGAAAAGACCAAATGCAGCCCATGTCCAATAAAGTTGAGTTAACGATATTTCTGGACTTAAGGAGCTATAAAAGTAGATACTAGTAATAGCCAACCCACCCCAAGTAATGACAACGGTTTTAGTGGTTCCTAACTTGTCTTCTAGCCAACCGGAAATAACACAGCCGATTGTTAATGTTAATGCTGCAATACAACCGCCAACACGCCAATCAAGGTTAGTAAAGTGATACATTCCACCGACAATACGTCCAGGAGTAATTAAAATCCCCACCATAATTGCTGTTGATAACGACCAAGTTAGTAATGCAACAATCACACATGCTGTTTTGTGTTTCTGTAGCACTGTAACTACAGGAATATTTTTTTCGATAGCTTTACGGGCGGCTAACTCTTTAAAAATAGGTGTTTCAGAGAGAAAACGTCTTAAATAAACTGAAATAATGCCAAAAATACCACCAATAATAAACGGAATACGCCAAGCATAATCTAAAATATTTTGTTTAGTAAAACAAAGATCAATAATAATAGTTACAATAAACCCAAGTAAAATACCACCAGTGATGCCAGAAGTTAATGTCCCTACACCAAGCCCATAACGTTGCTTTGGCACATGTTCAGCAATAAACACCCACGCACCTGGCATTTCGCCACCTATAGCAGCACCTTGTAGCATTCGCATTACTAACAATAACAGCGGTGCAAAAATGCCAATCATATCGTAAGTTGGCAATATACCAATGATAAATGTTGGTAGAGCCATCATAGCAACACTTAAGGTAAACATTTTTTTACGCCCAACTTTATCACCAAAGTGAGCCATAATAATGCCACCAACAGGGCGAACTAAATAACCGGCAGCAAAAATACCCCAAGCAAACAAATCTAACGTTAATGGTGAAAGTGTATGCGGTAAAAAGAGTGGCTTGACGATGGTATCAATGTAAAGTGCATAGATAACAAAATCATAAAATTCTAATGTACCACCTAAAGAGGATAAAACTAACGTTTTAAAATCCTGACAAGTTAATGGTCGAGCGCTAGGCTGCCATTCAGTGTTGATCTCAGACTGACTCATGGAAAACCTTATTATTAAATTAAGTAAAAAATAAAGAACTGTCTTTTATTGATTTAAGATAAAAATGTGAGCTTCATTCTGCCATAAAAAAAAGTCCTTTTTTTCATCATAAAAAAATTTAATGTATACAACAAATCAACTTATTTGATTTATAATCCAACCAATTTATGCTTAAAAAATACAAATCGACATAAAGCATAATTAATAATAGATAAGCTAGGTAAAATTTGATGCAAAATAACGAAAAAGTACGTTGTGATTGGGTTTTGAATGATCCCATATATATTCATTACCACGATAACGAATGGGGCATTGTTCAACATAATAGTCTTAAATTATTTGAAATGATTTGCCTTGAAGGGCAACAAGCAGGGTTATCATGGATTACTGTTTTGAAAAAGCGTGATGAATATCGCCGCTGCTTTTTCAATTTTGACCCTAAAAAAATCATAAGATTGTCAACTGAAGATATTGAGCAATTACTTGAAAATAAAGGATTGATCCGTAATCGTTTAAAATTAAATAGCATTGTCAAAAATGCCCATGCTTATTTAAACATGCAAAAAAAAGGGGAAGATTTCTCGCAATTTATCTGGTCTTTTGTAAACGGTAAACCCATTATTAACCACTTTAAAGATAAAAGTGAAGTACCTGTAAGCACCGAAATATCTGACAACATGTCAAGGGAGTTAAAAAAAAGAGGCTTTAGTTTTGTTGGCTCCACAATTTGTTATGCTTTTATGCAATCAATGGGACTGGTTGATGATCATTTTCAGAATTGCTTTAAAAAAGGATGTTAATTTAATGAATATATTGAAGTTATTAAAGTATTCCGTAATCACTATATTAAGTTATTTTATTGTCTGTAATATTATTATTTTTATTTATGCACAACAAAAGCCCGTTGATAATGCTGAAACTATGGTTGTGTTAGGATCTCAAGTTGTCGGCACGCCAGCTACAGCGCCTTTAACTTTACAAATTCGTTTAGATATTGCTGCTACTTACTTACAAAATAATCTTCAAACTAAAGTCGTTGTTTGTGGTGGACAAGGTAAAGATGAATCAGCAAGTGAAGCCAGTGTGATGTTTAATTACTTAGTGAATAAAGGAATAGATGCTTCACGAATCTATATTGAAGATAAATCAACCCGAACTGCGCAACAATTCGTGTATGCTAATCGCATTTTACCATTAGGAAAAACGATAGTTGTAACTAATGATTTTCATTTATTACGTTCAGTAATGCTGGCTAAACGCTCAGGATTTAATGATGTATCTGGATTGTCAGCGCCCTTGAGCTTTTCTAATTTTGATAAATATATTGCAATGATAAGAGAACCACTTGCTTTGGCTAATTCTTGGTTATTTGATCACCCTAAAAATTAAATTAGGTATGGTAGTTTTTAACAACTTATCAAATCTTTTGATTCTTTTATATATTTTTTGAATATAGCTCATTCTTATCATCACTAGATAAGTAAGCAGTAGCTGTTTTTGGCATCTTGTCCATGATATTATGGCACATTGCTATTTAATTTAGAAATTAATACATATGAATTTAGATACTATTGTTGCACAGGCAACCCCACCTGGCCGTGGAGGTGTTGGGATTTTACGTATTTCGGGATCTCAAGCCCGAGCAGTAGCTCAATCTATATTAGGTAAATTACCTAAACCACGCCACGCTGATTATTTACCTTTTTTAGCATCAGATGGTTCAACTTTAGATGAAGGTATCGCTTTATTTTTTCCAAATCCACATTCATTTACTGGCGAAGATGTGCTTGAGCTACAAGGGCATGGTGGGCCAGTTATTCTCGATTTATTGTTAAAACGAGTTCTGGAAGTGCCTAATGTCCGTATTGCACACCCTGGTGAATTTTCAGAGCGCGCATTTTTAAATGATAAGCTAGATCTTGCCCAAGCAGAAGCCATTGCTGATTTAATTGATGCAAGTTCAGAACAAGCAGCAAAATCTGCAATATCATCTTTGCAAGGTGTATTTTCTAAAAAAGTAAATACACTGGTTGAATCATTAATCCATTTACGCATTTTTACCGAAGCAGCAATTGATTTTCCTGAAGAAGAAATAGACTTTTTATCGGATGGTAAAATTGAGGCTCAGCTAAATGAAGTAATTACTCGCTTAGCTGAAGTTCGCCAAGAAGCTAAGCAAGGAACACTGTTACGAGAAGGAATGAAGGTGGTCATTGCTGGGCGCCCTAATGCGGGTAAATCAAGCTTGCTTAATGCACTAGCAGGGCGTGATGCCGCCATAGTGACTGATATAGCAGGAACGACCCGAGATGTACTACGTGAACATATTCATATCGATGGTATGCCGTTACATATTATTGACACCGCAGGTCTACGTGAAGCCAGTGATGAAGTGGAGCGAATTGGTATTGAGCGAGCTTGGCAAGAAATTGAACAAGCAGATAGAGTATTGTTTATGGTCGACAGCACAACAACGATCGAATCCAATCCCGAAAAATTATGGCCAGAATTTATTGAACGCTTACCTAAAAATTTGCCTGTTACTGTTATTCGCAATAAAGCAGATTTAACTGGCGAATCGCTAGGTTATAGCGAAGCAAATGGTTACTCGCAGATCCAACTATCTGCACGAACAGGTGAGGGAATAGAACTGCTACGTGATCATCTAAAACAAGCCATGGGCTATACCAGTAGTACCGAGGGAGGATTTTTAGCACGCCGCCGCCACCTACAAGCACTCGAAAAGGCAGCTCAGCACTTAAACAATGGCAAACATCAACTCGTTGTTTTTCATGCTGGTGAATTGTTAGCTGAAGAGCTAAGGTTAGCTCAAGAAGCTTTAAGCGAAATCACGGGAGAATTTACCTCCAATGACTTATTAGGCCGTATATTTAGTTCGTTTTGTATTGGTAAGTAAATGCAATTAAAAAAATTAATAAAATCAATAGGTTTTCTGAACAACTTTTAGAGGTAAAAATGCACTCTTTTTTGGCAGTCTTTTATTCACAGTATGCAAATACTTCCTTGTTTTTGAAAATATTAAATATATCCACATTAAACCACTATTTTAATGATGATTTGTAAATGCGTTATTCTTAATATCGATTTGTCATAAATTTTTTTTATAACCTTAAAAAAAGATTGAAATCGCACGTTAATTAAGTAAGGATAACTGACAGTAATATTTTTATACACTATGTATAGCAAAGCCTTTAAGACTAATGCAATGAACAATAAGGAGTCAACATGTTTAGTAAAAATATGACTATTGCCGATTATGATAAGGAATTGTGGGATGCCATTAAAGGCGAAGAACAACGTCAAGAAGATCATCTTGAACTGATCGCATCAGAAAACTATACCAGCCCACGAGTAATGCAAGCGCAAGGCTCACAACTTACCAATAAATATGCTGAAGGTTATCCTGGCAAACGCTATTATGGTGGTTGTGAATATGTTGATATTGTTGAAAAATTAGCAATAGATCGTGCTAAGGAGTTATTTAGCGCGGATTATGCCAATGTGCAGCCGCATTCGGGTTCGCAAGCTAATTTTGCGGTTTATATGGCACTGTTAAAAACAGGGGATACCGTTTTAGGTATGAATTTATCCGAGGGTGGTCATTTAACGCATGGTTCGCCAGTGAGCTTTTCAGGCAAACTTTATCATGTTGTTTCTTATGGCGTTGATGATTCTGGTCATATTGATTATCAACAGCTGGCTAACATTGCTCAAGCATCAAAACCTAAAATGATTATTGGCGGATTTTCGGCTTACTCTGGCGTGGTTGATTGGAAGCGTATGCGCGAAATTGCCGATAGTGTAGGCGCTTACTTATTTGTGGATATGGCGCATGTAGCAGGTTTAGTTGCAGCGGGCGTTTATCCAAATCCTGTTCCTTATGCGCATGTTGTTACCACTACAACACATAAAACCCTAGGAGGCCCACGAGGGGGATTAATTTTAGCTAAAGGTGGTAGTGAGGACTTATATAAAAAACTAAATTCAGCAGTTTTCCCTGGGGCACAAGGCGGTCCTTTAATGCATGTGATTGCTGCTAAAGCTGTTGCATTAAAAGAAGCCATGGAACCTGCGTATAAACAATATCAACATCAAGTAGTTAACAATGCTAAAGCTATGGTGGAAGTGATTTTAAATCGTGGTTATAAAGTGGTATCTGGTGAAACAAACAATCACCTATTCTTAATTGATTTAGTCGACAAAAATATTACAGGTAAAGAAGCTGATGCCGCTTTGGGTAGTGCTAATATTACTGTTAATAAAAATAGCGTACCTAAAGATCCGCAAAGCCCATTTGTAACATCGGGTGTGCGTATTGGTACACCAGCTATTACTCGTCGAGGCTTTAAAGAAGCCGAATCACGTGATTTGGCCAATTGGATTTGTGACGTGTTAGACAATATTGATGATGAACAAACCATTCAAACAGTGAAAGAAAAAGTGTTAACTATTTGCCGTCGATTACCAGTTTATCAGCATTAATTATTGATAAAAAATCGCCGACTATTGTCGGCGATTTTTTTGATAGCTTGTTTTATAAAATGATTTTTATTTATCATTCGTTGTATTATCTTGGGCTTTTTCTTGCTTTTGTAGTTCAATATAGTGTTCTAAATAACCTTTGTGCCATAACCAACCTCCCGTTGCACCAACACCAAGTAAAATAGCTAACCCAAAAGCGGCAATTAAAACTTTGTTGCTGTTGTTTTTCATTGGGTCACGCAAATTGCGTTTTGCGTTTGATGGCAGTTCAGCTTTGCTGGTGAGCAAACTACCCAACATTAAGTTGATTTTAACTTGGCCATTAATTGCCCAACCTGATGCTTCAAGTAGTGGACCTAGAGTTCTACGTCGTAACTTTAACCATGCCAAAATAACAGACGGTCCTGAAATAATTAAGAATAATCCAATAAAGAATAAAGGAAATTGCCACCAAGTTAGCGAAAAAATTGCTTGAAAAATAGAGGCTAATGCCGTACCTATTGCACCTACAGCTAAACCAATTGCGGCAAAAATACCAACGCTTTTACCAATATCAAATTTATTTGCTGGGTTTTGCAAAGCTTGTTCACTTGATTTTTCAATATTGGCATCTTTACTGCTAGCCCATTTGTTAATTTGTTCAGTAATACAGCGACCAATACGTTGATAAGGTGCTAAAATTGCTTGTTGAATGCTAATTGGCTTAGTGATTATTTTAACCACATTGGCATCCCAATCATTTCCTTTATTATCGATAAATACACCATTGCGACCTTCAAGCAATAAGTCGCCTTGCCCTGCTGTCATTGCCGCGGCAATGAGTTGCTTTTGCCCATGCCTTGTGCATTCACAATAAAGTAAACAAAGTTCGGAATAATTTGCCATTGTTACGTGCTTAGCAATATTATCAACTGCAACGCAAAGGGTTGCACAGCGACCATCAATATAAAGCTTACCAAGCTGAAATGCAGCTCGCGTATTTGGTGAGAAGAAGTCAGCAAAAGACGCAAAGTTAACCAATAAACGATATAAATGTTTATGAAATAAAACTAATTTTTCTAATATAAGAATATCTGACGCCGATATTGGTGTTTTATTATCTTGTTCAACCATTTGCTTAAATTCGGTTAACAAATCGTCGTTAGCGAGGCTAATCATGAGATTGCTTGGTATATCTTCTATGCTAGCAGAGGGTTCAATTGCAACAGTTAATTGTGCTAATTCGGGCTTAGAACTAATCAGTTTAGCGTAAACTTGCAAGCTCTGTTGAATATGTTGCCATTCTTGCTGTGTTAGCTGGTCTGAATTGGATAAGGATGTTTCTACTAATGTTTTAAACCGACTAATTTTAGTTTTCCAAAGAGGGTTTATTCCATTGACTAAATCAAGCACCTCAACTGTGTCGATTTTTGATAGAGGTAATTCGGCTAAAGCCTCATCAGACAATAATCCATTTTGTGTCGGTACGATATACTTTTCGTCTACGTTAAGCGCTGTTTGTGCTTGTGGGGCATATTGCGCCAATTCAACACGTAAAAAATAATCATCAATTTTGGGTTTTAATAGTTGAATTAGCTTCCATATTTCAGCGCTATTTTCACCAAATGGTGTATCGGTATTATTTATTTTTGCTTGCCATTGCAACCAAGTTTTTAAGTTTTCAACAAATGTGGTGGCAATGTTTAAATCAATCCCCTCTTGTCCACTCATATCTTTTTGTGCACCAGTGGTTTTGATTGCTGTTTGAATAAAGGTTTGCATGTCGCTTGATAATTCACTTGATGCAGGGAAGATTAAATCGCCATTATAAAGTTTATCAGCATTGGTTTTAATTGATTGCCATATATCATCTTGTGTTAAATAATCCACATTACTTTTATTCAAACTAGCCAAAATACTCCGTGCCGTAGTAGAGAGTTTTTCCCCTTGTGGGGTAGACGTTTTAATTTGTGATAAAGGTAGTGTTTCACTCATTGTTAAAATGCTATCAAATGACACGATTTTATCTTGTGTCCAACTGATAGCATCTAAAATATCAGGAATGCGAATACGTCCATCTTGATCTGAATCAAGTAATGCTAAGGTTCGCTCGTCAAAATCTAACCCTGTTGTTGGGCAGCTTAATGCTACCCATAATTTAGGGTCTAAATCTGGTAAATTGATAATGTCATCAGCACTTTTAAATACAACTTGATCCAACCCACCAACGCGCTGGAATGTCCACATATGGCTCATAATAATCTCCACACCGAAACTCATTAATATTTTTATTCATTAATATAACAGTATTTATTTTTTTTTATAGGATAGAACAGTGATTTCTAATATTTGTGAGACCTATTAGTGCTTCTTTATTTTTTGATTTATTTGCCTTGGCTAACTTTATGGTAGAATAATGCCTTATTACTTAATATCCAAATAAAAATCACCATTATGTCATTAATTAATCTTACCAATGCTTACCTTTCATTTAGTGATGCGCCACTGCTCGATCATATTGATATGTCTATTGAACCAAACGAACGAGTTTGCCTTGTTGGTCGTAATGGTGCGGGCAAATCAACGTTACTGAAAGTATTAAACAAAGAAATACCATTAGATGAAGGTCAAATTATTTATGAAAATAATGTGATTGTTTCACGTTTGCAACAAGATCCTCCTCGCGATGTGCAAGGCAATGTATTTGACTTTGTGGCCGAAGGGTTGCATGAACAAGCGCAATTATTACGTGATTATTACGATTTGGCACATCAAGTAGAGCAAGACCCTTGCGAAAGCAATTTAACCAAATTAGCTAAAATGCAAGAGCAATTAGATCACCAAAATGGCTGGCAATTAGATAGTCGTATTCATAATGTTATTTCGTCGCTATCGCTTGATGGCGATGCTTTGCTATCTTCGCTATCTGGTGGCTGGCTTCGTAAAGCCGCATTGGCCAGAGCTTTGGTTTGCCAACCGTCGGTTTTATTGCTTGATGAACCAACCAACCATTTAGATATTCAAACTATAAAATGGTTAGAAGAGTTTTTAAAAAGCTTTAATGGCAGTATTGTATTTATTTCTCATGATCGCTCTTTTATTCGCCAAATGGCAACACGCATTATTGATTTAGATCGCGGCAAAATAGCCTCTTGGAGTGGTAATTACGATAACTATTTAATTGGCAAAGAAGAAGCACTACGTGTTGAAGAGTTGCAAAATGCCGAATTTGATAAGAAATTAGCCCAAGAAGAGGTCTGGATTCGCCAAGGGATTAAAGCACGCCGTACACGTAATGAAGGGCGAGTACGTGCATTAAAAGCAATGCGCCAAGAGTATAGCGAGCGTCGCCAAGTGATGGGTAGTGCCAAAATGCAAATTGAAGAGGCATTACGTTCAGGAAAAATCGTTTTTGAGCTTGAAAATGTGACCTATCAGATTGGGGATAAGTTGCTCGTTAATGATTTTTCTGTACAAGTATTACGAGGTGATAAGATTGCTTTAATTGGCCCTAATGGTATTGGTAAAACAACGTTGTTAAAACTGATGTTGGGTAATTTAACGCCAACATCAGGTAGTGTGCATTGCGGTACCAAGCTTGAAGTAGCTTATTTTGATCAATATCGGTTAGAGCTCGATCCTGAAAAAACCGTGATGGATAATTTAGCTGAAGGTAAACAAGAAGTGATGGTTAATGGACGATCACGTCATGTACTTGGTTATCTGCAAGATTTTTTATTCCCGCCAAAACGCGCCCGAACACCTGTTCGTGCATTATCAGGTGGGGAGCGTAATCGTTTATTGCTGGCTAAACTATTTTTAAAGCCTAGTAATTTATTAATACTTGATGAACCGACCAATGATCTGGATATTGAAACACTGGAATTGTTAGAAGAGTTGGTTAATGATTATCAGGGAACAGTCTTACTAGTTAGTCATGATCGGCAGTTTGTTGATAATGTGGTTACCCAATGTTGTTTTTTTGAGGACAAAGGGCATATTGGTATTTATGCCGGTGGTTATGCCGATGCTCTGCAACAACAGCAACAAGCACAACCGGTTAAAGTAGCGACAGTTAATGATGTTAAACAGCCTAAAAAAGCATTAAGCACGGCGAATAACAAAAGCAATGATCAAGCCACTAAAAAGAAGGTTAAGCTGAGTTATAATGAACAACGAGAGTTAACACAATTACCAAGCAAAATAGAACAATTAGAATTAGCCATTGCTGATTTACAAGCACAGATTAGTCAAAGCGACTTTTTTAATCAACCCCACGAGGTTACAGGTCCAATCTTACAATCTTTGACCGACAAAGAAGCCGAATTAGAATCTGCTTTTGAACGCTGGGAACAGTTAGAGTCTTTAAGTAAATCATAATGTAAGAGTGTTATTTTCAGCATTATTTATTGGCGCTATATAATAAATAATGCTGTTTCTGAGCTTTAAGATTTTTATAAAATGGTTTTATTATTCCACAATTTTCTAGAACAAAGACAGAAAAATAACAACGCAATAATAACGAAAACGGCGCCAACAAAACCAATATCCTCCGTTGATAGTAAAATTAATACTTTACTACCTATAAAAGCACCTCCGCCTATTCCAATATTGTAAATACCTGAATAAACAGATGTGGCAATATCGGTTGCATCGGGCGCTGCATCGATGACTTTGCTTTGCATGACCATGCCAATAATGGTAATCGAAAGCCCCCAGATCAAACATTGGATGATTGCGGTATAAAGTGTGAACGAACAGACATAAAGTGATAATAAACAAGCGATCAATGACAACATAGGGATCACTAAAATGGCGGTTGGATTTTTTTCGGCGTATTTTGCAAAAATAACGCTGCCAATCATGCCAGAAAAACCGACTACTAACAATAAAGCGACGATAACATTTTGATTAAATCCGCCAACATCTTTCATAAATGGCGTAATGTAGGTATAAGCAGTGAAGTGGCCAGCAATTATAATGGCTATTAATAGATAAATGTTTAGCAGTATTGGGCGTTTTAATACCATTGGAATATCTTTGATAGAGATAATATCCATGCTTGGTACAGTAGGCAATAAGCGGAGTAGTAATATCATCACGCAAAAAGCGATACCAGCAATACATAAAAAAGTCACACGCCAGCCAACGAGTTGTCCTATGATGGTGCCAATTGGAATGCCTAGAATGGTTGCCATCGATACGCCAATAACAATAAAGCCCATGGCTTTAGCTTTTTTACCATTGGGCGCTAACCGAACGGCAAGTGGTGTTGTAATTGCCCAAAATACCGCATGAGCACAAGCAATACCAATTCTTGCTACCATCAAACTGTAAAAATTCCACGCAAACCCAGCTAAAATATGACTACCAATAAATAGGCAAAATAAAAGGATGAGTAGCTTTCTTCGTTCCATTTTTGACGTTAATACTGTGAGTGGCAATGATAATAACGAGACAGCCCACGCATAAATGGTGAGTAATAATCCAGCATGAGCGACATCCATTGAAAAGCTTTCAGCAATATTAGGTAATAGCCCAACGGGCACAAATTCCGTTGTATTAAAAATAAATGCCGCAAATGCAAGGCAAAGAATTGATGACCAAATGCGAGATCGGGGAATACTATTATTCATGATTAAGATTATGGAAGAGGTATGTTTTTATTGGATTATAACTGAATAATTTTGTCTATTAAATAGCTACTCTAAATAAATCTTAAAGTAAATCATCGCCACCACTATTTGTAGAGGATGGCGATGTATTATTGCTTTGATTTATGCTAATGCTTTAACCGCCGCTAGGGCTTTGTCATAATTAGGTTCTGAAGATGTTTCTTTAACATATTCAACATAAGCAATTTTGTCATTTTTATCAATAACAAATACGGCTCGGGAAAGTAAACGTAGTTCTTCAATAACAGTGCCATATTTTAGGCCAAAATCAAGGTCTTTATGATCTGACGTCACTTTAACGGCATTAATGCCTTCAGCAGCACAATAGCGATTTAATGCAAAAGGTAAATCAAGGCTAATTGAAAATATTATAGTATCGGTTAATTTTGCCGCTTCGACATTAAAACGGTGAACTTGGGCACTACATACCGAAGTATCAATGGATGGTACCGAATTAATAATTCTGATTTTACCTTTAAAATCGGATAATTTAATGGGTTTCATTACTAAATCTTGCACAATAAAATCAGGTGCTATGTCACCAACGTTGATTTTGGGACCTAACAAAGTAATGGGGGCTCCACGCATAGTAACTTCATTGACTCTTTTTTGCATAACTGTTTCCTTTGGGGGGATAATAATTGTGTTGTAATAAATTTCAGTGTTGATAGGATAACGACGTTCAATGCATTAAAGATTTTGCACCTATTGGCGTTGATTCAATATAGACCTAAACAGACTACTGAGCAATAGCGCTATCATGTTTTTAGTGATGAATTAGCCAATTTCAACTATTGTTAATAATGTTGTTTTTTTAATGTAATTAAATTATTTCTATTTTGTATGTTTATTAGACAATGGTATATAATGCCAGTCCCTTTCTTTACTCTTATATCAACACTATGAATCAATTACTTATTACTGTTTGTTTACTGACTTTTAGTAATGTTTTTATGACTTTTGCGTGGTATGGGCATTTGCGGTTTTTACATAACCAAGTTTGGCTAGTGGCGGTGTTTGCTAGCTGGGGGATTGCGTTATTTGAGTATTTATTGCAAGTGCCTGCTAATCGCATTGGTTTTCAGGTTGCCAGCGCAAGTCAATTAAAGATTATTCAGGAAGTAATTAGTTTGTCTGTTTTTATCCCTTTTTCAATTTATATTTTAAAAGAGCCATTTAAGACAGACTATATTTGGGCGGGTTTGTGTCTTTTAGGTGCAGTATTTTTTATGTTCCGCGATAAGATTTTTGCTTAAATTCATTCTAGAACCGTGATAAATATTGAGCATATTTGTCACGGTAATGATCTAAATTAGCCTTTCAAATATTCCACTGTAAATATAATTGTGATGACTATCACATTAAAAATACTCAATCTTTATTAATATGTTGCTGTATTTTATTGTTGAACAGCTATTGATATCTTGCTGACCGTGTTATTGTTTCATACAAAATCATTAATTGGATGTTATTTAAGCGTTTTTTGTTTCGATAACATGTTTTGATAGTTATCCCTTATTTGTATAAGGAGAAGTATATGCAAAAAAAAATTTTTTGTTCGTTATTTGTTGCTTCTTTAATATGTTCAAATGTTTTTGCTTCTGGGGGAAAAGATGTAACAACAGATCCTAATGATTTTTTCCTTAAAGAAGAACAAGCACCTAATAGCTTGCTGCTTTTGCCACCGCCTCCTACTTTTGACAGCATTGATTTTTTACGCGATAAAGCAATGTACGATTGGGGTAAGTCTGTTCGTAATACAGAACGTGGAAAACAGGCCTATTTAGATGCTGATTCAAGTAAAGATAATATCACTAAGCAATTTTCACCATCTTTTGGTTTTGAAATTTCTGATAAGAAAACACCAGAAATTTACAAATTAGTTACTACAATGAAAGAAGATGCAGGGGATTTGGCAACGCGCTCAGCTAAAAACCATTATAATCGTATTCGACCGTTTTCATTTTTCCATGAACCAACCTGTCGCCCAGATGATGAAAAAGCGCTATCGACCAATGGATCCTATCCCTCTGGTCATACAACAATGGGGTTTGCTATTTCACTTGTGTTAGCAGAGATAAATCCAGCGCGTCAAAATGAAATTTTAAAACGAGGTTATGAGATTGGCGAAAGCCGCGTTATTTGTGGCTATCATTGGCAAAGTGATGTTGATGCTGCTAAGGTGATGGCAGCTGCGGTGGTTGCTCAATTACATACGAATACCGTTTTTAATCAACAATTAACGAAGGCAAAAGCCGAGTTCCGCCATTTAAAATAAGGGTGATAATGGGCAGTTATTGCGCAGCTGATCATGGCGATGTGATGCCAAATTAATTATAAAATATCAATAGCATTGGCTGTTGTTGACAGCCAAGCTTATTCTTTATTATAGCGCCTTAAAGGAAATATCCGGTAAAATTGCTTCGCCTTGCCAATATAACTCACTGGCAATACGCCCGGCAATTTGGCAATAAAGCTGGGTAAATTCGCTATCAGGATGGCTAATAACAGTAGGTTGCCCTGTATCGAGATCTTGGCGTAACATTTTATGGAGTGGCATTTTCCCGAGTAATTTTGTTTGATATTGCTCAGCTAAACGCTGTGCTCCACCTTCGCCAAAAATGGCTTCGTGATGACCACAATTTTCACAAATGTGGTAACTCATGTTTTCAATAATGCCTAGTGTAGGGATGTTGACTTTATTAAACATGGTCATGCCTTTTTGGGCATCAATTAATGCTATGTCTTGTGGTGTACTGACAATGATTGCTGCCGTTACTGGAATGCTTTGTGCTAGGGTTAATTGGATGTCCCCAGTACCCGGAGGCATATCAATAACCAAATAATCAAGTTCAGGCCATAATGTATCTTGTAATATTTGCAGTAATGCCTTGCTTGCCATTGGTCCACGCCATACCATGGCGCTATCTGGATCGACTAAATAACCAATAGAGTTACTGGCTAATCCGTGTGCCATAATTGGGGTCATGTGTTTATTGTCAGGTGTTAACGGTTGCTGTTTTTCTGTGCCTAACATGGTTGGAATTGAAGGGCCATAAATATCTGCATCTAAAATACCTACTTTGGCGCCTTGTTTTTGTAAAGCTAGTGCAAGATTGACGGCTGTTGATGATTTACCCACGCCACCTTTGCCTGAACTTATGGCGATAATATTTTTTATATTGTTAATGGCATGTTGGTCATTAGCGCGCCTTAATGTCGCTATTGGGTATTCAATATGCCAGTCAACTTCGTTAATGTTGTTAAGCTTGAGTAATTCAGGAGTGGATTTTTTTTTCAATTCCTCAAAAGCGGTTTGCCAAACAAAGGGCATAGCTAAAGTGATAGATAAACAATGATTAACTATTTCACATTTTTTTAGTGCTTTAAGTTCAAGTAAATTTTTTTGTAAAGTTGGATGCGTAAAATTTTCAAGAATTTTTTTGACTTCAATGTTCATTATGGCTATCTCTTTATGTATCGACATTTAGGCCCATTTCACTTTCAATCAATTCTCCTTAAGAGGGTAAAACATCGTAAATGGTGGGACACCATCAAGCACATTATTTTCATCCTCAAAAAGAATCATTGCTTACTTGCTTACAAAGCGCAATCGAGTATAGAAATTTAATCAAATTATGGCATAAATCTAGCGATAATCCCACGATTGATGTACTATTTCTGCTATTATATAAAAAGGGACAATAAATTAATATGACAACTCAACGCAAAATATTGGTGACTTGTGCACTTCCTTATGCCAATGGTTCAATTCATTTAGGGCACATGCTTGAACATATTCAAGCTGATGTGTGGGTACGCTATCAACGCATGCGTGATAATGAAATTTATTTTATTTGTGCTGATGATGCGCATGGTACGCCAATTATGCTTAAGGCTCAACAATTAGGTATCACGCCAGAGCAAATGATCAGTGAAGTAAAAACTGAACATCAACGTGATTTTGCTGGGTTCCATATTAGTTATGATAATTACCACTCAACACATAGTCCTGAAAATCGCGAAATATCAGAGCAGATTTATCAGCGTTTAAAGGCTAATGGTTACATTAAAACTAAAATCATTTCACAGCTATTCGATCCTGAAAAACAGATGTTTTTGCCCGATCGTTTTGTAAAAGGCACTTGTCCACGTTGCAAAGCGCCAGATCAGTATGGTGATAACTGTGAAGTTTGTAGTGCAACTTATAACCCGATTGATTTGATTAACCCTAAGTCTGTTGTTTCGGGAGCCACCCCCATTATGAAAGAATCAGAGCACTTCTTTTTTGATCTGCCTGCTTTCTCAAATATGTTGCAAGCGTGGATCCGTTCTGGGACGTTGCAAGATCAAGTCGCTAATAAAATGCAAGAATGGTTTGAAGCTGGCTTGCAACCATGGGATATTAGCCGTGACGCGCCTTATTTTGGTTTTGAAATCCCAGATGCGCCAGGTAAATATTTTTATGTTTGGTTAGATGCGCCCATTGGTTATATGGGATCTTTTTTAAATTACTGCAATAAACAAAATAAACCCATTTTTGACGAATTTTGGAATAAAGATTCAAGTACAGAGCTTTACCATTTTATTGGTAAAGATATTGTTTACTTCCACAGCTTATTTTGGCCTGCAATGCTTGAAGGTAGCCAATATCGCAAACCATCGAATATTTTTGTTCATGGCTATGTGACCGTTGATGGCGCTAAAATGTCTAAATCACGCGGTACATTTATTCAAGCAAGCACCTATTTAAAACATTTAGATCCCGATTGTTTACGTTACTATTACGCCGCTAAATTATCACCGCATATTGATGATATTGATTTAAACCTTGAAGATTTTGTGCAACGTGTGAATAGTGATTTAGTTAATAAAGTGGTCAACATTGCTTCACGTTCGGCTGGATTTATTTATAAACGTTTTGAGGGCAAATTATCGGATAAAGTGGCAGAGCCAGCGCTTTATGGATTATTTGTGGAAAAAGCGAAAGTGATTGCCGATTTCTTTGAACAACGCGAATCAGGTAAAGCCATTCGTGAGATCATGGCGCTTGCCGATGAAGCGAATCGTTATATTGACGAAAAAGCACCATGGGTTGTTGCTAAGCAAGAAGGACAAGATCAAGCATTGCAAGATATTTGCTCAATGGGGATTCACTTATTCCGCATTTTAATGACCTATTTAAAACCGATTGTACCGTCATTAGCTGAACGAACTGAGGCATTTTTAAATAGTAAATTAGAATGGAATACCATTGGGGATGCGTTAACAAACCACAAGATTAATCAATTTAAAGCTTTATTTAACCGTATTGATATGGACAAAGTCACAGCCATGATTGAAGAAACTAAACAACAAGCTGTCTTAGCAACACCAGCTAAAACCCAAGTTGCCGAACCTATCGCTGAAACAATTAATTTTGACGATTTTGCTAAAGTCGACATGCGAGTTGCTTTAATTAAACACGCCAGTTTTGTTGAAGGATCAGATAAATTACTTCAACTAACGCTTGATATTGGTGATGAAACGCGTAATGTGTTTTCTGGCATTAAGCAATTCTATCCAGATCCTGAAGTACTGATAGGTCGTTTAACTATTATGATTGCAAACTTAGCACCTCGCAAAATGCGTTTTGGCGTTTCAGAAGGTATGGTGCTTTGTGCAAGTGGTAAAGATGATGGCGAAGGTGTGTACCTACTATCACCAGATAGTGGCGCTAAACCAGGAATGCGAATTTCGTAATTGATATCTTTATTATAAATAACTGCATCTTAACAAGTTAATATACTTGTTAAGATGTTTCAGGAAATTATGCGTTTCAGTATAAAATTTGCTTATTTGATAAATAATTGTAGCGTTTGTTTTTTAGAGTTGTTTTTCTATTATAAGTGTTTAGCTAACCAACTATCATGTAACCATTTTTGAGTTTGCCTTCCTGCTCGAATAAAATCCCAGTCAATATCTCTTTCAAAAACCATTACTGTTTGATCAGGTCCTATAATAGTCCAAAAATAGAGGCCAGTATTTAAATCACGGCATTTGACTTTCATTCCAGTTAGTGTGTTTTTTTTGCCATCAACAATAATAGTTTCGTTATGGGTATTGATCCAATTATTATTATAGTTTTCTAATAAATCTGGTGCATAGTCTTTAAGAAAATTTAGAGTAATTTGTAATGCGATTTCTTTGGAAACTTGTTGGCTAGAAGACTGATATTTAGGTAGTAATCTTACTAATCCTTGTAAATTTTTAGTAGTATCATTTATTAATAATGAAACATGTTGTTGTTCAAGATGTATGCTTTCATTGGGTTCAAAACGATAAAGAGTGACAGGCTGTTTATTGTGGAGTCCTTGTTTAGTTAATACAAAATTAAAATCGCGTTCTGCATTTTGTAATAACTTTTGAAAATTTGGTTCAAGTATGTTTTTTGCTTGTTGTATTTGCGTTGAGTTCATAGTGGGTTCCTTTATTGTACTCATTTCTTCGGCGTAACAAGTTGAATTTAAAAAACTTGTTATAATTATTAAGCTAATAAATATTTTTTTCATTATAAAAACCTTAATGGTAATTTCTTTTATTTAACATTAGTTGCAATGCACAAATAAATAGGAAAAGGGTGACGAGTAAAATTAAAGTATTTGTTTCAAAAATGGTTGGTAAAAAGGCGCCTACACTCGCACCAATAAATAAAACACAGGTGTATAGCGATATGGCAATGCCACGACTTTCAGCTTCAGATTCGATTGTAATACATGTAATCATTGATGGAATGGCATAGGCTAGTCCAAAAATAAATATAAAATGGATAATAAATAAAAAACTAACAAAATTTAATTGGTCATTAATATAAAAACAGTGAATTAATAACGAAATGCTCATTAGGCATAATGCCATGAATAATACGTATAATGGTTTGATTAGCTTAAATATATAACCAGCTGTTAGACTAAATAATATAGCAATAATGCTTATATTACGTAGTGTTGGTACATAAATGATTAATGAGCTATGGTGTAATATTGAATAAAGACTAACGAAACTAAGTAAAACAAAGAGCGAACAACAATAGATAGGAAATAATTTTTTATTAAACAAAATATTGGGAAGTTTACTAAAAATTGAAGTTATTGTTGTTTTTTGGGGCGTTGTTTTTTTTCTATTGCTTTTTGAACTGTTGAAATAAAAGCATACAGCGCCTAATGCGTAAATAATACCTAAAAACCACATAGATTTATGCAGTGAATCAACAATCATTATTGAACCAAACCATTGCCCAATGGTTGTTGCGAGTAGAAACGCACAACTAATAATTGAGATTGCTTTAGATTTTGTTGCATCAGCAAGGTTGACCGAAATCCACGCTAATGCAACAGGTGGAAATGAGGCTGCACAAAAGCCTTGGATGGAACGTGCTAGCAATAATAAATAATAACCACTTATCAATGGAATAATAAAAGTGATTAATGCTAAAAGTAGTAAGCCTATTGCTAAAGTAAAATCTTTGCCTATTTTATCCGATAAAATTCCCCAAATAATTAGTCCAATCGCGTAAAAAATACCAAACACACTTGTCAATAAGCTGACATTACTTGGTGTGCTACCTTTGATAAAAATTAGTAAATTTTCTGGAATGGGTAAAAAAATGTATAGAAGGGTAACAACAGCAAGTGCTATAAAAGGAATTAATGTTGTTCCTACGATTAACTTATATTTCATTGATGAGTCCTTTAAGTTTTATTGTTGTATTTAAACTACAACAATTGGAGTATATATCCATTATGGTTTTTAAATCAACATAATTTGTTGTACAATATAATTTAATCGATAAAATATAAAAAAATAAACGATGAAAAAGGTTTTATTATGGAAGATATATCTGTTAAAAATTCATATGATGACTTTTTATCAACCGTGATTGTTGGTATTGGAGAGGTTTCTGAGATGACAAAAATTCCAGTTAGAAAATTACGATATTGGGAAGAAAAAGGTATCATTAAAACGGTTGATCCACAATCTAAGTCTCGTCAATTTGATTTAGCGAATATAAAAAAAATTGTTTTAATTCAAGAATTGATGGAAGATGGATATTCATTGGATGGTGCAGCCAAAAAAGTTGAAGATAGAATTGCAAAAATAGAATCGTTAATGAATCTAATTCAAATGTAATTGTGTGTATATTGGTTTTTATATTGTAATAATATTAATTCAAGTTCTATTCATTAATTAGTTTTATAATTTATTTTCAATATGGGTATTTTATTATTTTGCTTATTAATTGTTGACTTTATTAAGTTTCTTATTGATAGGTTTTTATTAATAAGCATTTTTTGGGATAAACATGATAAAACCGATATCTAATATTACATTAAAACCGCTACCTAAAAGCAAAAGAGGTAAAATTAGCTCGCTTGTTGAAGTTGATGGTGTTTGCTATGATGAAAAACTAGAAGGTCGCTATTTAGAAATGGCTTTTAGCTATGATGACTGTTACGTTTTAATTTTTGTACCGCATGATTCATATCCAAATTGTTTAAAGGTTCGTCCAGCAGAAGAATCTGCGTTTCCTGAGCGATAGTCGTAGCCAAAAAAGCCATTTGCCTCAGCCCACCACATAATTCATCAATATATGTATCACGCAGTGAACTTAAATCTAAAAAATCTATTGCTTTATCTATTAGCTGATGATCTTTAGCCGACAACGATCCATGTCCATATGGAAAACGGCCGAAAGACACCAGCTCCTTTACAGTCAGACGCAGGTCACAATTGGGCGATTATCGCAGTGTGGCCACCAAGCGGGCATAATCAGCAATGCGGATACTGGCAATATCCCGTTGCTCAAACAGAATACTGCCTGTAGTAGGTGCCAATAACCGTGCCAGTATCATCAGCAAAGTAGATTTACCCGCGCCATTGGGTCCAATCAGCGCCGTCACCTGATGCAGCGGTAGCGCCAGATTAATATTATTTAGTACCGGCTTATTGCCATAAATCTTGCCAATATTTTGAATATGAATCATGTCATTCCTCGACGATAAACAATAAGCAATAAAAAATACATCCCACAAATCAGATTGATTAAAATACTTACCGTAGTCCTGTAATTAAACACATGTTCCACCAGAATCTGCGCCACCAGAAACACCACAACAGCCACAGCACTGGCAAATAACAGAATGCGTTTATGTTGAAAGTGGCCGGCAAAGGCGTAAGCCATATTGGCAATAAATACCCCCATAAATGCCGTGGGTCCAACCAGACTGGTGGATACCGCCACCAGCACCGCAATCAGACCAAACCCCCAGCGCACATAGCGGGCATAATCCACGCCCAGCGAAATGGCCTGTTCTTCACCTAGAGCCATCACATCCAGCATAGGCAGATACGGGTAGGCCACCCAGCCCACCACCAGCATCGCTATAGCAGCATATACCAGCGTCAGCGTTTCTGAATGATTAAAAGAAGCATAATTAATGCCTTGAAATACCGAAAACTCCCCCGGACTGATTTTGAGCTGGATAAACTGGGTTAAAGTAGTGATTACCATGGTCAGTACCAGACCAAATAACAACAACAGCCACAGATTATGACGTGCACGCGGCAGTAAAAAATGATGAATCATCCACGAATACAGCAGCATTAAGCCTACCGAGGCAAAGAAATTGCCATTAAGCCCCAGTAATCCCAGACCACTTTGCCCCAGAAAAAACAACAGCAGTACCTGCCAGAACAGATAAACCGCCTCGTAGCCCATAATTGCCGGCGTTAAAATCCGGTTAGTTACCAGCGTTTGAAACACCACCGACGACACCGCAATACAGATACCGGCCAGCAAAATAGTAGCCAGCCGTAACAGACGTTTGGGCAGCACATAATCAACATCAAAGCCAGAATCAAACAGCATAAAAAACACAGCCAGAGCAATGATGCAGCCACAAAACAGCCAGAATCTGCGATTCATTAGCGGAGCCCCCGCAAAATCAGCAGCAGAAAGACAATACCGCCGACAGCACCGGCAGTAAGACCAATAGGGACTTCAAAAGGATAAATGATTAAACGGCCGCTAATATCACATACGAGCAGCAGACATGCCCCGCCCAGAGCCACCATCGGTAAAGTTTTGGCTAAATGTTCACCATACTTAAGTGCCACCAGATTCGGAATCACCAGCCCGATAAAAGGAATGGAGCCCACCGTAATCACCGTTGCCGCAACAGTAACAGACACAAGCATTAGCCCCAGCACCACCGTGCTTTTATAGCCCACACCCAGACTGGTAGCCACTTCCTGCCCCATACCTGCCACCGTAAACCGCTGTGCAAACACATAACTCAGCACAATCACCGGTATCAGAACATACAGCAACTCATAATGCCCCTGTACCACACGCGAAAAATCACCCAGCAGCCAGCCCTGAACATTTTGCAAAAGATTATTTTTATAAGCATAAAATTCAGCGCCGGCACTTAACACACCGCCATACATCAGCCCAATTACCGGAATCAGCACAATTTGCTGATAGCGGATTCTGGCAATAATCAGGATATAAATCAGCTCAGCCACAAAACAGAACGCCAGAGCCACCAGCATCTTACTTAATACCCCAACCGAAGGCAGCAGTACCAGTGACATCAGAATCCCCAGCTTAGCTGCATCTAGCCCGCCGGCCGTTTCCGGCTCAACAAACTTATTGCGGACAATATGTTGTAGAATTACCCCGCCAATAGAAAGCCCCATACCAGTAAGAATAATCGCCAGCAGGCGCGGGAAACGGCTGGCTTTCAAAGTTAGCCAGTCAGCATCTGAACCGACCAGTAAACCTGTCCATGAAATCGGATCAGAGCCTACCAGCAAAGAGAGTATGCATAAAACAACAAATGCACCTATCATATAACGGTACATCAGCAATAAACCTCAATATTGGCATCACCGCTTAAACCTAACAATATTGAATTTTCAGCAAGTTCAGCAAAAAAACGAGTAAGCATACAATATGATTTATACCTCCGCATTTGCTGATAAATACCTGCATTACTTATCCTTATGGTTATATGCTGTATATTATCTGCTCAATATCTATGTTAAATCAATATAAGTAAAAATTTAGTATAGTATTCAAACAATAGGCTGTGGATTATGCTTTATTTAATGCATGTTTAAGCGCGCCAAGCTTAGTCCATGATATCAGGGACTAAGGCTGCGATGAGACAGTAAGAAGGATAAATCGGCATGATAAAAATCAGTCAGAAAACCAATTGATTTTATTTAAGTTTTTTATGGTGGTGGGTAATGATATTAATTCTTTGATTAAAAGTCTATCTCAAGTTTTGGCGAGGATCATGCGACAGTAAGACTAAGTTAAATAACAGTTGATTATAGAGATTTACGCTGAAAATGATTAAATCAATATGATGTTTTTGCATTGGCAATCAATAGAACGAGTGGAGATTGTTCATAATTCTGTGTCAGTTTTATTCACAAAGTGAGCACCTTATCAAGACGATTAGAGAAAAATAACATCAACTGTGACAATGCTAAATTCAAATTTAGGGTTAGTATTGCCCGTATTTTCTTGCATTTTGCCACCTCAAATACCACAGCTTGAGCAAGCTATTTTCATTTGTTTTGCAAATCGGTCAAAATAGATAACCAAAAATGCACCCTTTCGTTTTCAGATAAATATAAACCTAATGCTTTCTTTTTCGCTGCTAAATTCAGGGCGAGTAGGGTATAAACAGCCTTGTTGTGATAATTCCCATTTTATTTTATATTACAAGGTATTAAAAGTAAGCAAATACACAAAATTATTTATAGGGCTAAATCTAGGACTGGATTGTCTTTTAATTACCATTTTTTCTGTTTGTGTTTTTCATTATAATTAAACCAAATGACTAAGCCTTTTGACACGATAACATCAAGAGTTCCTTCAACAATATCGTATTGGGTTTCACCGATAAACATATGACTGGTTGAACTTTTTTTGACATATTGATATGTCCATTGTATCTCATTTGAATTAATCTCTTTTCGAATTGTTGGCTCACCAAATAGTTTAATCATTTGTGATTCAGTTGTTGATCCTTCGACTATTTTACTCACTTTTTCTTTATTTAATGTGGTTCCTTGTTCTAAAAAATTCTTTTTTGAGCAACTTGATAAAATTATGATCGATAGGAATGCAATAAGAAGCTTTTTTAAATTTTTCATGTATCGTTGTTTAATGTTAATACCTTGATGTTTGCCAATAATAGCACATGTTGGGCAACGTTCAAGGTGAGCTTGTATTTTTTATTATTGACAAATAATATTTAAATTAGAATAGGCTGTTAATAATAAAAATATGGAAACAGTTATTTTTGTTTCTTTATGTTTCCATATTTTTTCTTAATAGTGTTTTTATGTTCATTTTTTATTATGGTTTAGTTGAAAGTTTATTCCTTACTCTGTCGCAACACTCGCTTTATTGGCTGCTTAGTTTTTCGATCGATATAACGGCTAGGCCAAATTTGGTGAGGTTCTAAATTTAATTCTTTAGCAATAATAACCTCCCCTTTTGTCCATGGGCGAACTAACGCATTGCTAAGCGTTGATGAGCTTAAACCGGATTGGCGTGATAGATTTGCAAGTGTTGTACCTTTCTTTTTTAGGGCGGCAATAATGTCTGCAGGATGCCAATCATTAGACTTTATTTTCATTTTTTATTTCCTCTTAGTTTATAACCTTGTATATCTATGTTATGCTCTTATGTTACTAAAACGTGTAAGTTTATAATTGGACTTTAGCTAATAATAATTTTTATTTCTTATTTATTGTATCAAAGTTTCTTTAATTTCTATAACTTTTTCTTATTTTGTTAAAATGGGATAGTAAAAATGAAAGAGTGGTTCTCATCAAAAGAGCTATCAAATATTGCAGGGATGCCATCAACGATACAAGGGGTTAATCGAAAAGCGAGAGCTGAAAATTGGACAGCCCGAAAAAGAGTTGGTGTTCGCGGTAAGGCTGTAGAATATCATATAGGTAGTTTACCGCTTAATGTTAAAAAAGCGTTATATATTGAAGAAGAAAGTGCTAGTTATGTCGTTTCGCCGATCGAGCCTTTACAACTATGGATGACTGCGTTTGAACAGTTATCCGTTGATGAGCAATCTATTGTTGCTTCATGGTTGATGCGAAATGGTATTAAAGAATTTATTACTTTTATTAACAAACAGAAAAAAGATAATTAGTGTTATTGTGTAAGCTGCGATATACTTTAACTCTATGTAGAGTTCAATTTAATTGCTATGGAATAACCAATGGAAAGTCAGTTTCAATTAACAAATAGTAAAGAAATTATTGTTTATTTATCTCAACAATTTCCTAATTGTTTTACCCTTGAAGGTGAAGCAAAACCATTAAAGATTGGAATTTTTCAAGATATACTTTCTCGCTTAAACGAGAATGGAGCGCTAAGTAAAACTAAGTTACGTGCTGCACTGAGAGCATACACAATGAGTTGGCGTTACTTATACAGTATAAAAGAAGGGGTTAATCGCGTTGATTTAGATGGAAACCCAAGTGAGGCGATTAGCCAAGAACAGATGGAACATGCTCAACAACAGTTGAAAGAGAGTAAGGAAAAGGCTAAAGAGCGTTTTAAAGAACAAGCAAAAGAAAAACGTAAAACTACTCGTGCTCCCTCTAAAAAAACTAAAATTCTAAAAAATGGTGATTTTATTAGAGTTTTAATAGGTAAAAAACCTATAAAAGCGCAAATAATTAATATTGAAAAAGAGCAGATTAAAGTAAAGATTGGGGCAGGTATGGAATTAACGGTTAAACCTGAACATATTATCAATAAGTAGAGAATTTGAATGAATAAATTACTGAAAGGTATCATTGCTCTTGGCCTTATTTTGAGTGTTGCTGGTCAAAATGTTCAGGCAAAACCACAAAATAATAAAGAGCAAATCCCAGTTTTGAAGCAAGATGAAATCCACCAAGTTGTTGCTAAACGTGTAACTAATTTTTTTACTCAATCACATTATCGTAATTTTGCTTTAGATGGTGCTTTTTCTGCTCAGATTTTTGACCGCTATTTTAAATTATTAGATGGCAATAAGTTTATATTTATACAAAGCGATGTTGATAGTTTTCGAAATAGGCAAGAGTCTTTAGGGCAAGAATTAATTGATGGCAATTTAAAAACAGCTTATGACATTTATAATCTTTTTTTACAAAAACGTTATAGCCGTTATCAATATGCACTTGAAGTTTTACAACGCCCAATGGATTTTTCTACCAATGATGAAGTTGATTTTAATCGTGAAGACATTGCTTGGCCAACTTCTGAAGCTGAACTTAATACTTATTGGAATAAGCGTGTTAAATATGACGAATTAAGTTTATCCTTATCAGGAAAAAATGAGAAAGAGATCCGCGAAGTTTTGACTAAACGTTATAATCGTGTTTTAAAGACGATAGTTCAATCAAATAATGAAGATGCTTTTCAGATTTTTATGAATGCATTTGCAAGAGAAATCGATCCCCATACTAGCTACTTGGCACCGCGTAAAAAACGAGATTTTGACTCTGAAATGAGTTTATCATTTGAAGGTATTGGCGCAACGTTAAGCCAGCAAGATGACTATACAGTAATTATGTCTTTTGTAACAGGTGGACCTGCAGAAAAAAGTAAGCTACTTTCTGTAGGCGATAAAATTATTGGTGTAGGTCAAAGCCGTTCTGCAATAGAAGATGTTATTGGTTGGCGTTTAGATGATATTGTCGATAAAATTCGTGGTCCAAAAGGCACTTTAGTCAAATTAGAAATTTTACCTGCTGGTAATAATAGTAAGGCAAAAATCATTGAGCTTACTCGTGATAAAATTCATTTTGAAGATCGTGAAGCTAAATTAAAGATCATTAATAATGAACGAGGTAAAGTAGGTGTTATTGAAATACCGAGTTTCTACATGGGATTAACCGAAAAAGTGGAATCTCTTTTATCGAAAGCAAATAAAGAAAATTTGCAAGGTCTGGTTATTGATTTACGTGATAATGGTGGTGGTTCATTAGCGGAAGTTATCACTTTAACTGGTTTGTTTATTGATAGTGGGCCTGTTGTTCAAGTTCGAGACAATTTGCAAAAAGTCATTACTTATGATGATAAAAATAAAGGTATCGAATATACCGGACCGCTTGTTGTAATGGTTAATCGCTATAGTGCATCAGCATCAGAAATATTTTCTGCTGCTATGCAAGATTATGGGCGCGCATTAATTGTTGGCGAAACAACTTATGGGAAAGGAACTGTACAAACATCTCGTAACATTTCTTATCCAGTTGATGCGAGATTACACCCGAATTGGCCTGAATTGGGAGGAGCTCAATACACTATTCAGAAGTTTTATCGTATTAATGGTGGAAGCACTCAATTAAAAGGTGTTAAACCAGATATTGAAATGAATAAAATGAAGTATGCTGATAAGACAGGTGAACGATTCTTAGATAATGCGTTACCTTGGGATAAAATACCGTCAGCTAATTATTTGACTCTTGCCAATATCAAGTTACTGTTACCTGAGCTTGAATCATTGCACTTGGCTAGAATTTCAAAAAATCCTGAATTTATTTATATTGATGAAGATATTAAAAGGTTCAATGATCAAAAAGATCGCCAATATATTGTTTCGCTTAATAAAAATAAACGAGAAGCAGAACAAAAAACAAATGATGAACGCGATTTGAAAAGAATGAATGAGCGTTTAAAGAAGGCTGGTTTACCATCAATTAATAAATTAGACGATTTACCCAAAGATTATAAACAACCTGATGCTTACTTAGATGAATCTATCGAGATACTGCTTGATTTTGTGCCTAAATATCCGAAAATTGAAAGCAATAAATCTATTAACGAAATTATTTCGTTTGATTCACCGATCGAAAAGGCTAACTAATAATAAATAAGTGGAGGTAATAATAATGTGCTTAAATTTAAAATATGCATTGATCACAACAGTTGGCATACTAGCTGTACTAGCGACATTTGGTATTATTGTTTGTATGAATTAAAAAAGCTTGATTAATTATCTTGTGATTATTATAGTATGCAGCCTGCTTTAAAAAAAAGCTGGCTCTAACAGTTAGGTGAGGTGTCCGAGTGGTTGAAGGAGCACGCCTGGAAAGTGTGTATACGGCAACGTATCAAGGGTTCGAATCCCTTCCTCACCGCCATATTTTGTTATTGAAGAATAGAACACCTTAGTTCAACATTATTGTTAGAAGTAATCGTTAAGTTTGCTTTAACAAATTCTCTTTATTGAGGGTCGCTAGCTACAATAACAAATAATACCTTCCTCTCCTAGATTATTTGGAGCTACTATGGAAAATTTACGCACTGTTCAGGATTTTATACGCTGGACGGCATCACAACTTAGCCTATCAGATGTCTTTTTAGGGCACGGTACGGATAATCCTATTGATGAGTCTAAACAATTAATTTTGGCAACATTAGGATTATCGTTATTTGTCCCTGCAGAATTTTATTCCGCAAATCTGACCGATGAAGAAAAAAATCAACTGTTGGAGATTATTCATAAACGCATTAAAGATCGTGTGCCAACGCCTTATTTAACTAATCAAGCTTGGTTTTGTGGGCACGCTTTTTATGTTGATGAACGGGTATTAATTCCTCGTTCTCCTATTGGTGAATTAATTGATAACCATTTTAAACAGATAATATCCGCTGAACCTAAAAATATCTTAGATTTATGCTCGGGCAGTGGTTGTATTGGCATTGCTTGTGCTTATGAGTTTACCGATGCTCAAGTTGATATCACCGATATTTCATTAGAAGCATTAGATATTGCACAAACAAATATTGAAATGCACGAAATGGATTTTCGAGTTACGCCTATTTTGTCAGATCTATTTAATGATGTGCCTGTAAAACAATATGACCTCATTGTCACAAATCCACCTTACGTTGATAGTGAAGATATGAGTGATTTGCCTGACGAATTTTTATATGAACCTAAATTAGCATTAGAGGCAGGCGTTTATGGCTTAGATCTTGTAAAAAGAATTTTACGAGATGCGATAGATTATTTAACACCTGAGGGTGTATTAGTCTGTGAAGTTGGTAATAGTTGGGTTAGCCTACAGCAACAATACCCCAATGTACCTTTTAATTGGATTGAAACTAAGCATGGTGGGCTGGGAGTATTTTCAATCACACGTGAAGCGCTGGTTCAATACCATTACTGTTTTAAATAAGCTGTTTTTAATAATTGGAATAAATTTATTATGGCAGGAAACTCAATTGGAAAATTATTTAAAGTGACCACATTTGGAGAATCGCATGGCATCGCATTAGGATGCGTTGTTGACGGTGTTCCTCCTGGACTTGCTTTAACTGAATCGGATATGCAATATGATCTTGACCGTCGTCGACCTGGCTCATCTCGTTATACCACTCAACGCCGTGAAGCAGATCAAGTCAAGATTTTATCAGGCGTGTTTGAGGGTGTTACAACAGGCACAAGTATTGGTTTGCTTATTGAAAATACTGATCAACGCTCCCAAGATTATAGCAAAATAAAAGATGTATTTAGACCAAGTCATGCTGACTATACCTATCAAAATAAATATGGTATACGCGATTATCGTGGTGGAGGTCGCTCTTCTGCCCGTGAAACAGCCATGCGGGTTGCTGCAGGCGCTATTGCTAAAAAGTATCTACAAGAAAAGCTTGGCGTAACTATTCGTGGTTATTTAGCTCAAATGGGCGATGTAAAATGCGAATTAAAAGATTGGCAACAAGTTGAACAAAATCCATTTTTTTGCGCTGATGAAAGTAAATTAAAAGAACTTGATCAGTTACTTAGAGCGCTAAAAAAAGAAGGCGACTCAATTGGCGCTAAAGTTTGTATTGTTGCCGAAAATGTTCCAGTAGGACTTGGTGAACCCGTATTTGACAAATTAGATGCTGAACTTGCACATGCGTTAATGAGTATTAATGCAGTGAAGGGCGTTGAAATTGGTGATGGTTATGCAGTTGTTAATAAACGAGGCAGTGAAAATCGAGATGAAATAACCAAGCAAGGTTTTTTATCTAACCATGCTGGCGGTATTTTAGGGGGGATTAGTTCAGGGCAAACGATATTAGCAAGTATAGCCTTAAAGCCGACGCCAAGTATTGAAATTGCTGGTCAATCAATCAATATTTATGGTGAACAAGTTGAAGTTTCAACCCATGGACGACATGATCCTTGTGTGGGAATACGTGCAGTACCCATAGCTGAAGCAATGGTTGCTATTGTGCTAATGGATCATTATTTACGTTACCGAGCTCAATGTAGCGATGTAAATCAGCTATGAGCTATGAATTACTTATCTTACTGTTTGTCATTGCTACTTTAGCGGGATTTATTGATTCAATTGCGGGTGGTGGTGGTTTATTAACTGTGCCAGCTTTACTAGCAGTTGGCTTACCGCCTGCAAGTGCATTGGCTACAAATAAATTACAAAGTTGTGGCGGATCATTTTCGGCTAGCTTATATTTTATTCGTCAGCGCATGGTGGATCTAACACAACAAAAATGGGCAATTGCTTTTGCTTTTATTGGCTCTGCAATGGGTTCATTATCAGTGATGCATGTCCAAGTTGACTTTTTGAAACTATTATTGCCTATTTTAACCATCGGAGTTGGGCTTTATTTTTTACTATCTCCAACCATTGGTGAAAACGATCGAAAAAGCCAACTTACACTTATCCAATTTGCTTTTGTTCCTGCTTTGGGTATTGGGTTTTATGATGGTTTTTTTGGACCTGGTGCTGGTTCGTTTTATGCTTTAGCCTATATTACATTGGCAGGCTTTAATTTAACTAAAGCGACAGCACATACCAAAGTGTTAAACTTCACTTCAAATTTAGCTGGTTTACTGTTTTTTATTGTTGGTGGTGAAGTGATATGGTCAATTGGACTTATCATGTTAGTTGGTCAATTTATAGGTGCAAGACTTGGTGCTAAGATGGTCATTGCTAAAGGTCGCAAATTAATCAGACCTATGCTAATTACTGTTTCAACGCTTATGAGTATAAAATTAATTTACGAAAACTTCTTTTAATTGCTCACCATTTTAATCATTACTATTTATTTTTCATCACTATTTTACAATAGCACAACAAAATCGTTGTTAAAAACTTTCAGGAAAGTATGTGTTTGAGTATAAAAACGTTAACAATTATTTACTTCACTTAAATATGATTTAGTATATATTTGTGTTAAGCAAGATAGTTTGTGTTAAGGCATTAACTGATATTATGAAACTTCAACAACTACGTTATATTTTAGAAATTGCACGTTCCGGCTCAATTAATGAGGCTGCTAAAAATTTGTACATTACACAACCGAGTTTATCAACGGCAGTGAAAGATTTAGAAACTGAATTTGGCATTGAAATTTTTGTGCGTAGCTCTAAAGGTGTTTCTTTGTCGCCAGATGGCGTTGAGTTTTTAGGATATGCTAAGCAAGTATTAGATCAAGCCGAGTTATTAGAACAACACTATTCCAAAAAAGAGCCTTCTAAGCAATTATGTAGCATATCTACTCAGCATTATGCGTTTGCGGTGAATGCTTTTGTTAATTTAATTAAAAAAAACCATACTGATGAGTACGAGTTTACTTTAAGAGAAACAAAAACCCATGATATTATCACCGATGTTGCCAATTTGCGCAGTGAAGTTGGCATTTTATACCTAACGGATTTCAATCAAAAGGTCATTTTACGTTTACTAAAAGAGCATCGATTAACATTTTATCCACTTTTCGAAGCGCATCCTCATGTATTTATCAGTACTCACCATCCATTAGCTGAAATGAAATCATTAACGTTAGATGATTTAGAAGATTACCCTTACCTCTCTTTTGAGCAAGGTGAGTATAACTCATTTTATTTTTCTGAAGAGATTTTAAGTACGGTTTATCATAAAAAAAGTATTCATGTAAGTGATAGAGCCACGTTGTTTAATCTATTGCATGGTCTTAATGGTTATACTATTAGCACTGGGGTGTTAAGTACGGATTTAAATGGATCTGATATTTTATCAATACCGTTAGATGTAGAAGAAAAAATCCTAATTGGCTGGATCACCTCACAAAAAGCGCAATTAAGTATATCAGCGCAAAATTATATTGAAGCGCTTAAAAAACTCATTCAAGAAGAATATGGTTTTAAGTTGAAATAAGGTTGTTAAATTAAGAATAAATCGAATTGCTATTTTAATAAATTCTAGTATAATTGCGCGTAATTCATATAGCTGCTAATATAGCTACTATATGAATATCGAGGAATGTCTGAATTAGAGATCGGTCATTCCGTATTTTATTTTGATTTTAAGAGGTTTGTTATGTCTCTAACTGTAGAAGCTAAAGCGAAAATCGTTGCCGAATATGGGCGAGGAACTAACGACACTGGTTCAACTGAAGTTCAAGTTGCTCTTTTGACTGCGCGTATCAATGATTTACAAGGTCATTTTTCTGAGCACAAGAAAGATCATCATAGTCGTCGTGGTTTATTACGTATGGTGTCTAGTCGTCGTAAATTATTAGATTATTTACGTCGTAAAGATATTGAACGTTATAGTCAATTGATTAAGAAACTAGGTTTACGTCGCTAATTCATAATCTACTTGAAAAGAGGCTTAGGCCTCTTTTTCGTTGTGAAAAAACAGCGTTCTGATATAATGTAGAGCACGAAAATAAAAATTAACATTTTATGTAATTCAACAAAGTGAAGATTGTATCTCATGTTTCGCGCGACTAATGAGAGCTCTATAACTTATAGATTTGTCATTAGTCGTGATAGTGAAATAATCTTTTTGTTGAAAATATCCCCCACATTGTTGAAGAGAATATCAATAAGAGTAATGTAAGGTTACTCCCAGTCGAAATATCCAACTTCAACATAATAAAGAACAAGAGGACATTATTTTGTTTAACCCGACATCTCAAAAATTTCAATATGGCCGTCATACAGTAACTTTAGAAACTGGTATTATGGCTCGTCAAGCAACGGCAGCTGTTATGGTCAATATGGATGATACAGCTGTGTTTGTTACAGTTGTTGCCAATAAAAAAGTAAAAGATGGTCAAGACTTTTTTCCGTTGACGGTTAATTATCAAGAACGTACTTATGCAGCGGGACGCATTCCAGGTGGATTTTTCAAACGTGAAGGCCGACCAAGTGAAGGCGAGACTTTAATTGCACGTTTAATCGACCGTCCACTTCGTCCATTATTTCCTGAAGGATTTGTTAATGAAATCCAAATTATTGCAACAGTTGTGTCAGTCAATCCTGATGTAAGCCCTGACTTAGTTGCTATGATTGGTGCTTCTGCCGCACTTTGTTTGTCTGGTGTACCATTCCATGGTCCTATTGGTGCGGCTCGTGTTGGTTTTATTAATGATGAATTTGTATTAAATCCATCAGTAAAAGAACTAGCAACAAGTCGTTTAGATTTAGTTGTGGCAGGAACCAAAAGTGCAGTATTGATGGTTGAATCTGAAGCAGATCTACTAACTGAAGATCAAATGTTAGCCGCAGTGGTATTTGGTCATGAACAACAACAAATTGTTATCGATAATATCAATGAATTTGTAGAAAAAGCCAATTGTGAAAAATGGGATTGGGTAGCTCCAGAAAAAAACGAAGCATTATATAATGCGATTGTTGAGCTAGCTAAAGAGCGTTTAGGTGAAGCTTATCGTATTACCGAAAAACAAGCGCGTTATGCACAAATTGATTTAATCAAAGAAGAAGTATTAGCTACGTTAAAAGAACAAAATGAAGAGCTTGATGAAAACGAAGCGATTAATATTATTGTCGATTTAGAAAGCCAAATTGTTCGCCAACGTGTTATTGCCGGTGAGCCACGTATTGATGGTCGTGAAAAAGATATGATTCGTGCACTTGATATTCGTACTAATGTTTTACCAAGAACACATGGTAGTGCATTGTTTACGCGTGGCGAAACGCAAGCATTAGTTACGGCGACTTTAGGAACTGAACGCGATGCACAAATCATAGATGAGTTAACAGGCGAATATACTGAGCGCTTCTTACTTCATTATAACTTTCCTCCATATTCTGTTGGTGAAACAGGTATGGTCGGCTCTCCAAAACGTCGAGAAATCGGTCATGGTCGTTTAGCTAAACGTGGTGTTGCTGCGGTAATGCCAAGTAAGGAAGAATTCCCATACACTGTGCGTGTGGTTTCTGAAATCACTGAGTCAAATGGTTCGTCTTCAATGGCTTCGGTTTGTGGCGCTTCGCTTGCGCTTATGGATGCCGGTGTACCAATTAAGTCTTCTGTTGCTGGTATTGCAATGGGGCTAGTGAAAGAAGGCGATCAGTTTGTTGTGTTATCTGATATTTTAGGTGATGAAGATCATCTTGGTGATATGGATTTTAAAGTAGCCGGTACCCGTGACGGTGTAAGTGCGCTTCAAATGGATATCAAGATTGAAGGTATCACTAAAGAAATTATGCAAGTTGCATTAAATCAAGCTAAAGGTGCTCGTTTGCATATTTTAGGTGTGATGGAGCAAGCAATTAATCAACCTCGTCAAGAGATTTCTGAATTTGCTCCTCGTATTTATACGATGAATGTTAATCCAGATAAGATCCGCGATATTATTGGTAAAGGTGGTGCAACAATTCGTGCCTTAACCGAAGAGACAGGTACAACCATTGAAATTGCAGATGATGGTACCGTTAAGATTGCAGCCTCTGATGGAAATAAAGCTAAAGATGCTATGGCTCGCATTACTAACTTGGTTGCTGATGTTGAAATAGGTAAAATTTATACAGGAAAAGTAACTAGAATTGTTGACTTTGGTGCTTTTGTATCTGTTATCGGTGGAAAGGAAGGGCTAGTCCACGTTTCCCAAATAGCTGATCATCGAGTCGAAAAAGTGGCTGATTATCTAAAAGTAGGCCAAGAAGTCAATGTCAAAGTGCTTGAAATTGATCGCCAAGGTAGAATCCGTCTCAGTATGAAAGATGCTGTTGAGCCAGCGGTAGACGTAGCTCCGACTGCAGAATAAACATATTATTCACTAGGGGGATAAAAGTGAGATTATTCAACCTGAGGACTGTATACTGCTTTTTACTGGCTGTTATTCTTTTATCGGGTTGTACTAACTCTCAGCTCCTGCTGGCTGTTCCTGAGCAAGTTTCTTATGATGATGAGTTAAAAATTGCTCAGATCAGCCAACAGCTATCTCAAAAAAATATTGACACTGCAACGCGTATGCAGCTCATTTTTCAGCGTGGAATTGTTTACGATTCATTAGGGTTTAAAGCTTTTGCACAAAGTGATTTTTCTTATTTGTTAAATTTTAACCCTGGAATTCCTGATGTTTATAATTTTTTGGGAACTTATGCTCTGCGAGAAGGTAATTTTGATGAGGCTTTAACGTCCTTTAATACTACATTAGAGCTTGATCCTACTTATGCTTATGCCTATTTAAATCGGGCAATTACCTTGTATCGCACTGGGCATTACCAAGCAGCAGAACGTGATGCATTGCAGTTTTATCAATATGATGTGAATGAACCTATCAGGATTTTATGGCTTTATTTGATCGAAAAAGAAACAGACAATAAGTCTGCGCAAAATGAGCTACAAAAACGTTATGAGCTGATTAATGATAAAACGAGTTACAGTGGTAGTATTATTGCATTTTATTTAGGAAAAATAAGTGAGCCTAAATTAATGCAAAACCTTCAAGAAGGCGTTGAGAGTAATCGGCAGTTAGCCGAACGCCTTTGTGAAGCCTACTTTTACTTAGGTAAGTATTACCAAAGTAAAGGTGACGACGAGCGTGCCAAAATGTTATTTAAATATGCTTTAGCAAATAATATTTATAATTATGTTGAACATCAACAGGCACTCTATGAAATGAAGTTACTTGAAGAAAAGTAACAAGGGTCATGCCAGTTTTAAAAGTGAAAATGTCGTTATAGCGTATTCTGATTTGCCAGTAATATATTCTTAACATTGAATAATGCTGTTAGCTTTATTTTCGATTATATAAACGTTAATTAGTTTTAAATCTATTTTGTTTTAAATCTATTTTGTTTTATATCGAATCGTTGTTAAGTCAATATCGGCAGTTAGTTATTGGGGTTAGTTGTAAATTTTCAATTTAGTGAGCTGGCATAAATTTATATTTGCTTTGTTTATTTGCTTGGCAAAATAAGATAGTTAACTATTGATGTTTATTCATAAATATTAATATCTTTGCCAACGAAATAAACAAGTTTATATATTCAAAATTTATAAGCGAGTTTACATGACAAAAGAAGTTTCTTTTATTGACCTTGGTTTATCCGAGGATATCCTTAACGCCTTAAATGATCTTGGTTTTAGCAAACCATCACCTATCCAATCTGAGTGTATTCCTCTATTATTAGATGGTAATGATGTATTGGGTATGGCACAAACAGGTAGCGGTAAAACAGCTGCGTTTTCAATTCCTTTTTTAATGAATATTGATGCAAATTTAAAAGCACCACAACTTTTAGTTTTAGCACCAACACGAGAATTAGCGATACAAGTTGCTGATGCTTGCTCTGAATATTCAAAATATATGAAAGGAGTAAAAGTTCTTGCTTTATATGGTGGGCAACGCTACGACGTCCAGTTACGTGCCTTAAAACAAGGTCCACAAATTGTGGTTGGCACACCAGGACGTTTACTTGATCATTTAAATCGCAAAACATTGGATCTTTCCAATCTAAAAGGTTTAGTACTTGATGAAGCAGATGAAATGCTAAGAATGGGATTTATTGATGATGTAGAAAGCATCATGGCAACGATCCCAGAAGATCATCAAACAGCATTATTTTCGGCAACAATGCCAGCACCAATTCGTCGTATTACTAAACGATTTATGCATAATCCAAAGGAAGTTCAAATTAAAGGGACTAATCAAACAGCACCTGATATTGATCAAAGTTATTGGCTTGTTCGTGGTATGCGTAAAAACGAAGCGATTGTTCGCTTCTTAGAAGCAGAAGATTTTGATGCCGCTATCATATTTGTTCGAACAAAATCAGCCACTTTAGATGTAGCTGATGTACTTGAAAAAAATGGTTATAGTTGCGCTGCTTTAAATGGCGATATGACACAACAATTACGAGAACAGACCTTAGATCGCTTACGTAACGGTCGGCTTGATATTTTAATTGCAACTGATGTTGCTGCTCGTGGGCTAGATGTTGAGCGTATTAGTTTAGTTATCAATTATGATATCACATTAGATTCTGAATCTTATGTTCACCGTATTGGACGAACAGGTCGAGCAGGTCGAGCAGGTCGAGCTATTTTATTTGTTGATAGCCGTGAACGTCGTTTACTTAAGAATATCGAACAAACTATTAAAAAACCGATTCCAGAAGTTGGATTACCATCTAAAGAGCTACTCGAAAAACGTCGTTTAGTTAAATTTACTGAACAAGTCCGAAAACAACTTGAAAGTAGCGATTTAGACCAATACCAAAATCTATTAGCACAAATACAATCTGATAGCGGAGCTGATTTAGAAACAATTGCAACTGCTTTATTAAAATTAGCGCAAGGTGAACGCCCACTAATTTTACCACCAGATCCAGTATTTAAACCTGCGCGAGAAATGCGAGATCGTGATAGCCGAGGAGGCGAGCGTCGGTTGCGTGGTGATAACCGTGAATCACCCAAACGTCGAGAGCGCCGAGATGTTGGCGATATGGATATGTACCGCATTGAAGTGGGTAAAGAAAACGGTATTGAAGTTCGTCATATTGTTGGAGCAATTGCCAATGAGGGTGATATTAGTAGTCGGTACATTGGTAATATTAAACTTTATGATACTTATTCAACTGTTGAATTACCAAAAGGCATGCCGAAAGACATGTTGAAACATTTTGAAAAAGTAAGAGTTCTTAATCAACCAATGAAAATGAGTCTATGTACTGGCACAACGGCTGAAGCAAAGCGAGGCCGTAAAAGTGGCAAATCTGATATATCTGATAAAGGATTTGCAAAAAAACGTGGTCGCCCTTCAGCACCTAAATTTTAATGATGTTAACCTCTGCCATCTGGCAGAGGTAAATTTATCTCCTCTCATTTTGAACAACTACTAGCAAAGTCGTTCGCCCTATATGCCATGCAATATTGAGGCCATGCAAGATTGAGTTAGAAAATTAATGATATAACTTCAAAAGTTAATCAATACGAGGTAAGTATGGTTAGCGGTCTAGTTATTGCAAATAAGTAATATAGACATAATGAATTAGTCATAAATTTTTTCTGAGAAAGAAACTAAAATAAAACAATGTTAGTGTTTTGCCCTAAGTTAGGATTGAGAGTATACTGTTGCTAATATTAAACGGTAAACAGAGGTATAGCATGGCAAATTCCTTAAATAAATGTAAAGCTAATGAAACAGCAGCATGTTGTTGTGTGGATGTTGGTACAATAATTGACAACGAAGATTGTACTGCTGGGTATGAGCACGTTTTTGCAACAGAATCAGAAGTTCAAGCTAAATTGGCTTCATTAACACAAGCTGCAAAAAATGTTGAAACAGAACCATGCAAAATTGATAGCAATATTGAAAAAGTTAACGATGGATTTAAATTATCAGTAAAATTTACCTTTTGCTGTGGTGCAGAATCTATGATTTTTCAATTAAAATTACGTTAATTAACTATAGATGAAAATTAACTATAAATGAAAGTTTGCATTATGAGACACGGTGAAGCAGGGTTTTCTGCTTCATCGGATTTTAGCAGAGCCTTAACCAATTATGGCATAAAACAGTCGAATCAAGCTGGAATGTGGCTTAAAGAGCAAGGTTATCAATTTGAGCTTGGTTTAGTCAGCCCTTATTTACGTGCTCAACAGACATTTACTGCATTATCATCACATGTTAATGTTGCAAAGATTGAAACTGATCAGTTTTTAGTGCCCGGTGGTAACTCATCACATGTCGCTGGCATATTAACGATGTTGCTAGCTGAAGGAACTGAAAATGTAATAGTGGTATCACATCTACCGCTAGTGGGATATTTAGTTAATGAATTGTGCCCGCAAATCAATCCTCCTATGTTTCCTACAGCGGCAATTGCTTGTATTAATTTGTCGTTAGACTCTGCAGGAAAACTTGAATGGTTTTATCAAGCGGAGTAAAAAAACTTAATCTTTTTGATTTGCCGTTAACTGGTCGAGCTTTAATTGAAGCATCGGCTGGAACAGGCAAAACTTATTCACTCACCTTCATTTACTTAAGGTTATTACTTGGCATTGGCCAAAATAGCTACCCAAGACCTTTAGAGGTTAACGAAATTCTGGTGGTTACTTTTACCAAAGCGGCGACCCAAGAACTACGTTCTCGAATAAGGAAAAATATACAAGAACTACGAATTGGATTATTGGAAGGACAACATCAAGATCCTATTTATCAACAACTCATTGAATTAGTCGACGATCGAAAATTAGCGGTGCAACGACTTACCGTTGCTCAACAATCAATGGATGATGCGGCAATTTATACTATCCATAGTTTTTGCCAGCGTATACTCACCAGTCATGCGTTTGAATCTGGCGTGTTATTTGAGCAAAAGTTAGTTTCAGATGAATCACAACTAAAATTGCGAGTAACACAAGACTTTTGGCGCCACTACTTTACGCCACTGGATAAATCGCTTGCCTATTTAGTCCTTGCAACATGGCAAGATCCAACGGAATTATTGAAAGATATTACCCCATATTTAGGCTTAGATCTAAACGACAATAAACCGATAAATCCAGATATCACAGCTAAAATTAAAGCATTTCATCAAATAAATTATGAGAAAATTGAAAATGTTAAGCAGTCTTGGCTAGCGTCGGTTGATGAGTTAGTCGATATCATTTCTCAATCAGGTGTCAGCAAACAATCATATAGCCGTCGAAATTTACCTAATTGGGTGACTAAAGTCTCAGCATGGGCAAATAATGTAACTCAATCTTTCCAATTACCTAATGAGCTCGAAAAGTTTAAGCAATCGATTTTAATTGAAAAAACGAAAGAAGGAAAGAATGCGCCATACCATTTTGTTTTTGATCAGATTGACGGCTTATTCAAACAATCGTTTGATTTACGTAGCCAAATTTTAATAGATATCGTCAGTGTGATTCAAAAAGATCTTTACAACGAGAAACTTAAAAATGGCGAAATGAGCTTTGATGATCTTATTGGGCAACTTAATCGCGCATTACATGCAAAAACAGGTGCACGATTAGCGAAAAGTATAGCTTCAAAATACTGTGTTGCCTTGATTGATGAATTCCAAGATACCGATCCTGCGCAATATCAAATTTTTAACCATATCTATGGTAACAAACAGACCGATCGAGGCTTACTGTTTATTGGCGATCCTAAGCAAGCAATTTACAGTTTTCGGGGCGCTGATATATTCACTTATTTAAAAGCTAAACAATCGGCAGGAGAAAATTATTTTACCATGGATGTAAACCATCGTTCGTCGGCAGCAATGGTTAACGCTGTTAACCAATTGTTTGCTAATTGCGATAATCCATTCATATTTGAAGATATTCCTTTTTTACCTATGGATGTAGCAAAGCAGAATCAACAAAAGTCTTTGCAAATTAATAACCAAGAAATAGGTGCCTTAACGGCATATTTATTGCCTGACGAAATTACAACCAAAACAGATTATCAAAATCACATGGCAAATTGTTGTGCTGATCAAATTGTGACTTTGTTATCTAACTCATCAATATTAATTGATAATGAAAAACAACAGCGCCCCGTAACAACGGCTGATATTGCCATCTTAGTACGCACTGGGCGTGAAGCAGAAATTATTCAACAAAAATTGGCTAATTGTGGTGTTAAAAGTGTTTACCTATCAAACCATAGTAGTGTTTTTTCGTCAAATGAGGCAAAAGATGTATTGAATCTACTACAGGCTGTTTTAATGCCTGAAAACGAAGCAACACTAAGGTTAGCGTTGATGACGTCATTGCTAGGGCAAACCATGACCGAGCTAGAGCAAATCACTGACGATCAAGACAAATGGGAAAGTTTAGTTGAAGAGTTCAAACAATACCAAGCAATTTGGCAATATTATGGTGTGTTAGTTATGTTACGCCGAATGATGAAAAAACGTCATTTAGCTGAAAACATATTAGCTCACAAAGATGGTGAGCGAATATTAACCAACTTAATGCATTTGGGGGAATTACTACAAGATGCATCACATGAATTAGATAGCCCACATGCGTTAATTCGTTGGTTTACAAAGCAAATAGTTAGCCCAGATCTTAACTTAGAAAATCATCAGCAACGCCTCGAAAGTGATGAAAATCTCGTTAAGATTATTACTATTCATAAATCAAAGGGATTGGAGTTCCCGATTGTTTGGTTACCATTTATTTCATTGTGTCGAATATCAGATAGCCAATTTTATCATGATAAAAATGATGATTATCAGCTAAATTATGTATGGCGGTTAACTGACGAGATTAAACAACAAATAGAAAACGAACGACTTGCTGAAGATTTACGATTATTATATGTTGCAATGACGCGCTCTGTTTACCATTGTTACATTGGTCTTGCCTCATTGAAGGCCAATCAATCTGCTATTAATTATTTATTAAATAGTGAATTAAGATCAATTGAACGTATGGCTAATTTAGTCGATGTACAATTACCCGTAGAGTGTAAGCAGTATATTCCTCAAATTTTGCCAAACCCAGTTTTGTCAGCTAACGTATTTTCGCGCAATATCTCAAGTGATTGGCGGGTCACAAGTTACACGGAATTACAAAAACATAATGATCAAATATTGGCTTACCATCCTGATATTATTAATGACTGGGACGAACCACAACTTGACACAAACAGTTCCCTGCCAGCTGATTTTCAATATGATATTCATCATTTTCCTAAAGGGGCATATGTCGGTACATTAATGCATAGCATTATGGAAGAGGTCACGCCAGATAACCTTGATGCATTATGCAATAACATGTTGACAAAGCTAAATTTAGAACCAGCATGGCATAGCGTAATAACTAAATGGATGCAGCAAGTATTGGGTACACAACTGCATAAGCCAAATTTAATCCTATCAAAAGTATTATTGGATCAACATATTAATGAATTGCAATTTTATCTCCCTATACGCAAAATGGTAACTAGCCAGCAATTAGATAGCTTATGTAAACGATATGATAATTTGTCAAAATTATGCCCAAAGTTAGACTTTGACGCTGTACAAGGCATGCTAAAAGGGTTTATTGATTTAGTCTTTAAATTTGAAGGAAAATATTATGTGGTTGATTACAAATCAAATTGGCTAGGTAAGTGCGTTGAGTCTTATCATCAAGCCGCTTTAGAAAAAGTGATGTGTGAGCATCGCTATGATTTGCAATATCAACTTTATTGTTTAGCATTGCATCGTTTTTTAAAAAATCGCTTAACAAATTACCAATACCAAACGCATTTTGGCGGTGTTTATTACCTGTTTTTGCGTGGCATGCCTGAACATGGCGTCTTTTACCATCGACCTGAACAAGCCTTTATTGAAGAGCTTGATAAGTTATTTGATGGAGAAAACATTGTTTAATTTATTTGCATCATCAATTTTTAGTGCTGTACCTTCAAGGAGTTGCAACTTATAAAAATTTTCAATAGGTATATTTATTATTAAATCAATAGGTATATTTATTATTAAAGTAGAAAATCAAAGATACTTTTTACCATATACTTTCTGGATAATTAATTATCATTTTTAATGAAAAGGAAATTTATACATTCTCTACTTGCAGGGCTTGTTTATAATAATTTTTAATCATAGTTATGCTCACACCCTCCAACAATTTTTATCCATTACATCTGATGAAAAACAACGATCTAATTAGCCTGTATAGAATGGTATCTATATATTATTAAATGTTTTTGTCACTTCCTATTTTTTAAAGGCTGCTGGCTGTATTTTGCACGATATGTATATAAAATGATAATTTTTAATGTGATATCAATCACACTATTAGTATTTAGTTTTTGAACAATCGTTTTTATTCGCTATATTAAAATTGCTTATTAAAAAGTATTGGATTGTTACCGATCTATAGCGGGCAAAACCTAAAGGGCAGTAATGGCTACCCTTTAGGTTTTTTTTTGTTTTAAATCTAAAAGATTTTATTTATTCTTTAAAATAATGAGTAGAGAAAAATGAAATATTCAATAAAAAAAATATGTAAAGTAAAACCAAAACGAATTGTTTTAATGACGATGCTTTGTTTATGTTATTTACCAAATGCTATTGCTGCTACTCAAGATGAATTAGAAGCAAGAATTGCATTATTAGAACAAAAATTATTAGCACTTAGTCAAGAGTCTAATGATTTGAAAAAGCAAGTGATTGAGTCGAATAAACAGCTCGCTCAGTTAAATAATCATCTTCAAAAACAACAAATTGTTATAAATAATCAGAAAAAAGCACTTAAAAATAGCCAAAAAACAGTACTTACAAAGCAACAGCCACCTAGTAATCCTGCACAAATAAGTAATAATCAAATTGTGCTAGTTAATACACCAAAAGCAGACACCGTACTAGGTGAAAATCCACCAGAAAAGAGATCATTTACTTTAGCTGAATTTAAAGACTATATTAAAGATGAAATCGGTTTTTCTTATAATGGTTATTTTCGTGGTGGCTGGTCAACTTCAAGTAATGGTAAACCTAAGAATTATGCTGAAGGAGCATTAGGTCGATTTGGTAATGAATATGGCGGTTGGTATGATCTTGTCTTTAAGCAAAAAATCTATGATCAAGATGGAAGACGTGTTGATACAATTGTTATGATTGATGGAAATGTAGCGACAAATAAAGCTGCGGGGTTATTTAATACTCAAGATGACAATCTTATGCAATTTTCAGATATTTATTTAGAAACAAAAGGATTTGTACCAAGTTTTCCTGATGCAAAATTATGGGTTGGTAAGCACTCATTACCTTATAATGAAATTCAAATGCTTGATTGGAAAACCCAAAAAACACCCGCTGGTGGGGGGATTGGTGTTGAAAATCTTAAAGTCGGTATCGGCGCTTTTGATGTCGCTTTAGTAAGAGCAGATGTAAATGTAAAGAGCAAAAAAGGAGTAGCTAAAATAGATAGCAATGGCAATGAAATTATTCAACATAAAAAAGAAGAAGTTGATTTAAACGAACTAGAAATCCGCTATCGTGATATTCCATTATGGAAAGATGCAACGCTTGGGGTGAATGCTCGTTATTCAGCTCCAAATAAATCTAAAATCCAAGATAATGTATCTGTAAAAAATGCTTGGCTTGGTAGTTTTGTTTTGCGTCAAAATAAATTTTTTGGTGGATTTAATCAGTTTACATTGCAGACAGCAACCAATTCTGTTGCTTCACAGTTAGCAAATATTAATACGAATAATCCAGAATTTGCCAGTAATTCAGATAATGACTATATTGGTACGCATACAGGAGGTAAAGCTTATCGCTTTGTATCAGAGGGGGAAGCTTATCTAAGTAATGATATTATTGTGGCTCATGCTTTGGCGTTAACTTCAGGTAATGATGTTTACTCTTACGATCTTAACCGCCCACATACCGATTTTACAAGCTTTAAATCAGCTATAAGACCAGCTTATATCTGGGATACTTATAATCAAAGTGGTGTTGAGCTTGGTTATTTTCGACAAAAGAACAAAGTCAAAAATAAAACTTATGTTGAAGAAGGATACAAAACCACGCTTTATCATTCGTTCAAAGTTGGAAAAAGTATTTTATCTTCACGACCCGATATCCGTTTTTATGTTTCTTATATAGAGGCATTACAAAATGATATCAGTAAATTTGATTTTAATGGTAAAGATCATCAAATTAGTTTTGGTGTACAAACCGAAGTCTGGTTTTAATTGTAATTTTATAGATATGATATAAAACTTATCATCTGAACTTTATTATAGGTTTAGCTCAATACCGCTTATTTATATAGTTCAGATGAAAAGTTAACGGTTTACTGGTGTAGACCTACTGTAGACCTACGTTATTTTTAGCTAAAGCTGGTATATAAACGTGAATCAACTTTTGCAAGTGATGTTCGCGCGTGGCGATTTTTTTATGAAGAACCATAATGGGTTATTGGGGTTTTGTGAGGTAAGAATTCTTTAATCCAGTAGTCACTAAACGTCATGAGCTTTTGTGTTCGCTCAAAAATAAGCAATATCACTGAAAATCGATTAACTTAATATGGTTTTTCACCTAAATTGATTAAAGTATTTTGGCATATACAATATGCCTCTTTTACCTAAAATAAAGTGACTGGTTTAATGCAGTTTAGCAATACAATCTTTGCTAATAATAGTATGCCATTATCGGTTTTAAAAAGTTTTTTTATTGCAAAGATTGGTAGTCAGCCTTTACTATTTTGGTAACTTTCAAGCCCTGACGTGCATAAAATTACCTAAACTTTCTTCTGGGCACAGAGTAGATGGCATATTGGCGTTTATACAACAATTAGGTTCAGTTGGGCTCAACTTGTCAATTGTTTGTGGTTGTGAGTTTTGTAATCGTTTACCAAAATAATATAGCTCTGCTAAGGTGCAGTACGAAAATAGACATCTATATTGCGATTGTTGAGGTGGTGATTCATATGGCTATGTGTCTTAAAGGGTATCTTTAATTCCTTATTTGGTGGTTAGCAAAGCACAAAATATAACCAATTCCATTTCTGGGGATATTAACTTTATTTTAAGATTGATAACCACTTACAAATAAAATGATTATGCGAATTACCATTTATTTATGTTATTATGTAAATATTTATAGGTTATTGTTGTAAATATGATGAAAAAACATAATGTTATTACAATGCTTCCGCTTTTTGCGATTGCTTTTAATAGTTACGCTATAGACAAATATGTGACAGATGATGTTGATATTTATTTGCGGCGAGGCCCTGGTTCGCAGTATGCGTTTTCTAATGTAGTTAAAGCTGGAGAAAAGGTCATTGAGCTAGAAAAAAGTGCAGATGGTAAATACAGTCGTATTCAACTTAATAATGGTAGTGTTGCTTGGATAGAAACGGCTAAACTGAACGAACAAGCTAGCTATAAAGAACGCTTTCCTGAGTTAGAAGCAAAATTTGCAGAATATAAAGATAAAGCCGATAACGCCGATGCGAACCAACAGAAATTGGTCAATGAATACATCCAAAAGTTGCAATCAGCGGAAAAAACAATTGAAACACTTCAAAGTAAAAATGAAGTTTTAGAACAACAGCTCAAAGAGCAGGGGACGCGAATTGAATCAATGCTGAATCAAGTGGATGATAAACGCCTTGATCTTATTGTAACTTGGTTCACCTATGGTGGTCTTGTAGCTGGTGGTGGCCTTATTTTAGGGCTTATATTACCAAGGATTATACCTAGTCGACGTAAAAAAGATCGTTGGATGCGATAGATGAGTGCAACCTATCTTGTTGGAGGTAGTGTGCGCGATAGTTTGTTGCATCTGCCTGTTATTGATCATGACTGGGTTGTTGTTGGTGCTACGCCAGAGGAGCTTTTGGCATTAGGATATCAACAAGTCGGTAAAGATTTCCCTGTATTTTTGCACCCCAAAACAAAAGAAGAATACGCATTGGCTCGGACTGAGCGAAAATCCGGTAAAGGTTATACTGGATTTATTTGTGATTTTAGTAAAGAAATTACATTAGAACAAGATCTGATTCGCCGAGATTTAACCATTAACGCCATTGCCATGGATGAAAATGGCAATATTATCGATCCTTATCATGGTGTTGATGATATCAAACATAAAATCTTACGCCATGTCTCACCAGCTTTTCGAGAAGATCCGCTACGTATATTACGAGTTGCACGTTTTGCAGCGCGTTTTCATCAATTAGGCTTTACTGTAGCGCCACAAACCTTAGACTTAATGAAACAAATGGTATCAGCTGGTGAGGTGAGTTGTTTAACGCCAGAACGCGTATGGAAGGAAACAGAAAAAGCATTGTCAACTTCAAATCCTCAAATCTATTTTCAAGTACTTGAGCAATGTGGGGCGCTTACGTTGTTGTTTCCATTATTATGCCTATCAGCTGATATTCTTGATGCGCTAAAAAAATCAACCCTACTAACTGACGATTTAACTATACGTTTTGCTGTATTGTGTGGGCTGTTGCCTAGTAAGTCTGTGGTCGAATCATTGTGCGCAAAAATCAAAGCCCCCAACAACTATACTAAAATTGCGATTATGACTCGCCAATATCGTGGCGATGTTGAAAGAGCGCAGACACTCACTGCTGAGCAAATTGTTTCGTTGTTAAATAACATTGATGTATGGCGCAACCCTTTGCACCTAAATCAATTAATCATCGCAAGCCAAGCTTTCGCTAAAACAACATCGTTTACACAAGCAAATTATTTAAAAGAAGCTTATAGCATCGCCAATGGTGTTAACGTGCAACACATTATTGCTGATGGTTATACTGGAAAACAAATTCATTGCGAGTTACAAAAAAGGCGAATTGAAGCGTTAATAAACTGGATTTGATTGCATCTTAATCAATCGCAACTTTTTTTCAAAATATCTTAAAAAAAGGGTTGACGATTTGTCGTAACACAAGCATAATGCGCCTCGCAATGTTGGTTACGACGTTGCGAATGAATGGCTACGTAGCTCAGCTGGTTAGAGCACATCACTCATAATGATGGGGTCACAGGTTCGAATCCCGTCGTAGCCACCATTAAGATTGGGTAATACTTTTACCGGAAGTATTCAGTGCGGGTGTGGCGAAATTGGTAGACGCACCAGATTTAGGTTCTGGCGCCGCAAGGTGTGTGAGTTCAAGTCTCTCCACCCGCACCATTTAATCTTAATGTTTATCCTTTAATTGGGGTATAGCCAAGCGGTAAGGCAGCGGGTTTTGATCCCGCCACGCCCAGGTTCGAATCCTGGTACCCCAGCCATTCCAGTATGCATATTTAAGATATCTTACTCTATAATCTGTTTTATATCCAGCATGCTGATTCCATTAATGCTATTGCATATAGATGGAACTGGTAGATGTGCTAGATTTATTCTAGTTCTCACTAACGTATATTGTGTACGATATTTGTTTTCTATAGTGGGGTATAGCCAAGCGGTAAGGCAGCGGGTTTTGATCCCGCCACGCCCAGGTTCGAATCCTGGTACCCCAGCCATACTTTGATCATTTTGATTGCTAAAGTGTATCCTTCGATTAAAATTCCTAATTGCTATCTATTTGTCTTTGCCAAATGAGGTTGGCAGAATTTTATCTGTATGCTTAATTTGGGATATCTGACCGATTTTAGTTAAAAATTGATATTAATAATTAAGCAATTACCATGAAAGTTAATGTTTTAGATTAACGTTTTTGATGTGAAGCCCACATGAGCAAAAAACATTGCTCATGTAGAACTTATTTTAGAAAACTGTGACTTTATTTATATAGGCTTACAAACACCGTTTGCGCTGTGTTTGCAGGGTTGGCAGATACTTCTTTTACGTAATAAAAATGGGCGCCATTAGCGATAGCATGTTTTTGTGCAGCCGAACTAATTTCTGCAGTATTGTTAAATACACCATGGAAGCTAATTGTATTAAATGGGGTCATATGTTTAAACGCTTCACTACTGATTTCGTAAGCATCTTGACCTTGTATCGCATTTGTAGCGATATAATCTCTGATTGGCGCATCTTGTTTGTATAAGGCAACTTCGATATCTTCAGCTTGACTGCTGGCATTAGCCGACGAAATTGAATCGATATAAAACGCATAAGCATTTTTCTCAGCGGCTAATTTACTTGCTGCTTGAGTGATTTCGGATGTGTTATTGTAATTACCTTTAAATTTAACAATTTCAAATGGTAAATAGTAAAGCGCCTTTGAACGATTATAAGAAACTACACCATTATAGGTGGTTTCATCTTTCTGCACGGCAATAGGTGCATTAGATTGATAAATATTTGCATAAACAATAGCGCGATCTGATGAAGTGCCATTAGCTGGGCTTTCGATGGCAGTAATGTGGTAATATTTAGCTCCCGCTTCGTCGGCCGCACGTGAAATATCCTTAGCTGCGTTATCGGCTTGTAAGTAACTTCCAGTCACTGAAATTTCTTTTAATGGCACTAAATGGCTACTTTCTTTGGCTGTTAAAGGTTCAGCAGCGTAAAGATTCGCAACGGGTAAAGATAATAGTACGGCTAAAGCAATAGAAGTTTTGGTAAAACGTTTCATGATTGAATCCTTCGTTTTGAATTATTAAAATAGAAAATCACTTTGTTAACGCTTATTTAATTTACAGATATATTAATATAGTGTTGCTTTGAGAATGTTCTAACTTGTGGAGCTCCAGAATGTTTTGTCCTTGTCTACTTGTAAAAAGTGTTAAGACATATAATAGTTGTTTTGGTTTGAATGAATTGTAAAACAACTATCTATAGTTATAAGATGTTCAGTGATAATCCTCAAGCTCTTTTCATTAAATAGAATAGAGCCTAGCACAAATTGCTTAAAATGAAATAATTTGTTAAAAAAAGTGTTAACTTTTTGCTGATTAAACTTGTGATTACTTTTGTAAAATTGTATTTACCCTATAGATTATTCACGAATTGTTTCGATGAAACGCATAAGAATTTGAGCGGTTAACCCCCAAATAACCCTATTACGATACTGATAAAAATAGACGGGATGCTCGCGTTTTTGCCAGCTTTGTGAACGGTTAGTAATGATATTAAAAGGGAAATCATCGGCAGGTTTATGCCCTACAAACATTGTTGCACTCATTGGGCGGTTATGAATAAACCACTCAACCGGAACGGTAAAGATTTGTTCTACTTCGTCATGGTTTAGTTGCAAATCATTTAGCGAGTTTATTGTGCCTACAAATGGGTAAATAATCATACCTAATGTTGCAATAAATTTAGGTAATTGCCCTAAAATCGTTATTTGATTGTAGGCTATACCTAATTCTTCAACAGTCTCACGCTTGGCGGTGTATTCGGGATTGGGGTCAGTCAATTCAACCCGACCACCAGGAAAACAGATATCGCCAGGTTGCCATTTTAGTTTTTCTGATCTGACCTGAAATAACAGATGCAATTGGTGATTAACCTCGACGATTGGTAACAATACCGCAGCTTTATTATCGACAAATTTGGTTGCCTGCTTTTTTTGGATTTGCTTAGTTATATTTTCAATTGTGATCATATTAATGTGTTTTACTCTAAGATTAAATTTTAGCCCTATTTACCTTGCACTAATAACATGCTAGATTTACCAAATGCGTTAGTTTAATACGCGTGTTTTACCTAATTGAAGCTATGCAATATTATATCAATAACATAAAAAAAGAACTTGAAGAGCTTGCCAATCTAAAGCGTGAACGGGCTCTTATTGGCATGCCTGATGAATTTCAACAAGTATTTTTGTTGCTTCCTGCTCTTTTTCACTATCATACTCCTGAATTACCCGGATATATGGAAGGTAATATACCTTCAGGGATTGCTTGTTATCAATTATCTACTGATACAAAAAAACTACTTAAACATAAATTTAATTTTGCTCCCACCAAAAATAAAACTAAAGTGACTCGTGTTCCTGCAATATCAGCTTTATATTCAATGGGCAGCACCTGTTCTATGGGGCAGTCGGTTCAATCGGATCTTGATATTTGGATATGCATTGAAAATAGTTTAACTGACCAACAAAAAGAATTCTTACAGTTAAAATGTCGCCTAATTGAAGATTGGGCCGCAACGTTGCAGGTTAAATTAACGTTATTTGTTGTTGATGCCGATCGGTTTATTAATAAACATCATGAATGCTTAATGGGTGAGAATTGTGGTTCTGCACAGCACATTTTGTTGCTTGAAGAGTTTTATCGCTCCGCAAATTTATTAGCTGGCAAATTTTTGTTGTGGTTTGTGGTGCCCCATAACTTTACTGTGAATAACGTCATTTACTCCACTTATGAAGAATGTGTTAACGCCATGGTTGATCTTAATTTAATTGAACGAGATCAGTGGATTGATTTTGGACCGTTAACAAATCTATCAGCTGAAGAGTATTTTGGTGCAAGTTTGTGGCAACTTTATAAAAGCATTGATTCACCTTTTAAAGCTGTGCTTAAAACTATGTTATTAGAAGCGTATTCATGGATTTACCCACAAAATAAACCAATTGCTTATCAAATGAGAGAACTCATTCAAAACGGCGAAATACATAAAGGAATGTATCTAGATTCGTATTACATGCTATTAGACAGAATTAGTAACTATCTCATTGAAATTAATGATTGGCAACGACTTGAGTTAATTCGCAACTGTTTTTATTTAAAAATAAATGAAAAGCTCTCTATTCCAATGAAATCACTTTCTTGGCGCCGTGCTATACTTAGTAACTTAGTTAAAAGCTGGGGATGGAATAAACAACAAATTGCAAAATTAGATGCTTGCCAAAAATGGAAAATAGGGCAAGTTCGAGAAATGCATGAAATTTTGTTACACACCATGATGGCGGGCTATCGAAATTTGCTTAATTTTGGTCGGCGTAATAATTTAGACTCACAGATTAGCCCTAAAGATTTGGCGATATTAACACGAAAGCTCTATGCTGCTTTTGAAGTACTACCGGGAAAGATTACCACTTTAAAGCTTAATATATCTGATAATCTACAAGAAGAGGTATTAACATTTATTCATGTCGCCAAAGATCGTATTAATCGAGCTGGATGGTATGTTTATAATCAAAAACCTATGTTGAAATCAATTGTTGGTCATCAATATCTAGAATACAGCAAATATTTAGTGAAATTAGTAGGATGGTGTTACTTTAACGGCTTAATAGCTGATTCTACCTCTTTTTATTATCGCGATGGAGAAAATCGAAACAACACAAAAATTAATAAGTTGATTGAGGATCTAAAAAAATATTTTCCTATTGATGTGCCTACAGCAACTGAAGATCAGTTATATGGACCATGTGAAATTCGTCATTTAGCTATTATTTTAAATTTAGAAGACGATCCAACAGTGAATATTGAATTAGACGACCAAGTAACTAATAGCGTGCTTAATTATGGTCAGCATGAGCTGAGCTTGGTGGGATCGATAGATCTTCTTTATCGTAATTCATGGAATGAAATTCGTGTACTTCATTTTAGTGGCACACTATCGGTGCTTGAAGCGATTAAGGCTTTGTTAAATCGTATGCACAAAGACGCTGACTTGCCCAGTTCAATCGAAATTTTTTGTTATAGTGAGTACCTAAGCAATGAAATCAAACAGGACATGAAAAAGCTAATGGATGAATGTATTGATTTACGTTTAACCACGACTGAAAACAACTCAACACAAGTTAAACCATTAAGGGTTGGAGGAGCTTCTTGGTATCTGTTTTTTGAACGACTAGGCGTATCAAGTCATCAATTTGACAATGCAATTGATTTTTATGGCGCGGTATCAAATAATAAAATACAAGGTAGGCCACTGAATATTTTAGACGAAACTAACGAACTACCGAAAGAAATTGATAGTGTTGCTTATGCAGGGATTATTCAATTCTTCTTTGAAAATACCGATTCGGGCTTTGATCTTTTCATTTTAAATGAACATAATCAAGTTGAAATTTATCGTAACTGCAACGGTTCAAGAGACAATATGGTGAAAGATATCAACGAATTTTATGTTTTATCTGACGATCGTTTTACGTTTACCACCAGTAGCTCGGTTAATTTTAATCTACCTCAATTTTATCAAATCACTTATAATGAACGTGGTGAGCGAGAGATCGTTCCGCTTAATTAAAAAATCGAAACCCGATCTTATTTGCAATAATCGTTGTCAAAAAACTTCAGAAAAATTTATTTTTGAGTTTATAAAGATTAAATATTTACAATTAATGAGTAAAATAATTAAATTTCTATTAAAATAGTGGGAACTTTTTTTCAATTTAAGAATCTAACTGTTTGTATGCGCAAATTTGGGCCGAACGACAGTTATTAACACAATAAGGAATGGCCTTTAATGGGGGAGCAAGTAACAGACCAAGTACTAGTTGATCGCGTTCTTAAGGGAGACAAAAACGCTTTTAATTTACTTGTTGTTCGTTATCAAAACAAATTGGCTTATTTGGTTTCTCGTTATGTATTAGCGTCTGAAGTTCCTGATGTTGTGCAAGATACTTTTATAAAGGCATACCGTTCATTAAGCCTTTTTAAAGGTGAAAGTGTTTTTTACACATGGTTGTATCGAATTGCGGTTAATACGGCAAAAAATTACTTAGCGTCTCAAGGAAGGCGTCCTCCAGCATCAGATATTGATGCTAACGAGGCTGAAAGTTACGAAGGTGCAGATTCATTGAGAGATCTCGATAATCCTGAAAATTTAGCGCTTTCAGACGAAGTGAAAAAAACAGTATTTGCTGCCATAGAGGCATTACCCGACGATTTAAAAACGGCAATCATGTTGCGCGAAATTGACGGTTTAAGCTATGAAGAAATCGCTAAAATTATGGATACCCCTGTAGGGACAGTGCGGTCACGTATTTTTAGAGCACGCGATGCAATTGATGAAAAAATTAAACCATTACTTAGTTAACGGTTACAAACAAATTAATAAGCAGTAGTCATAAATTTAAGGTATTTACTATGCAAATAGAACAGAAAGAGCAACTTTCACTACTTATGGACGGTGAGTTTGACAATGATCATATTGTTGATGCAGTATCATATGACGAAAGTTTGCAATCATGCTGGCAGCGCTACCACCTTGTAAGAAATACAATGCGTGGCGAGTTGCATAGTAGCTTATTAACGCTAGATGTTTCTAAGCAAGTAGCTAATGTAATTATGGCTGAAGATTTATATAACCAACCGACAAATCAACCTAATGTTGAAGCCACTGCGCCACCAAAATCTGAAAATCTCATGTGGATTCACGTTAAAGACTTTTTTGCTAAAGCTAGCCAAGTTGGGCTTGCAGCGTGTGTAACCCTTGGCATTATTGTTGGTGTGCAATATCATCAAGGACAAGCAGATAGTGTTAACGCAAGCCCTATATTAAATACAGTACCAGTAGGGATAAACCTTGCACCAGTGGGGGGAACTCACCAACAAAACGATCAGCAATTACTTGAAAAACGCCAATATGACAAAATTAGATTGCTTGTACAAGATTATGAATTACAAAAAAGATTAAATGCTCGTTAATTCGAAATGAAATCATTACATTATTTTGTTATATATTCTCTAAAACAGAGCAGAAATATTATATTTGCTCTGTTTTTTGTGTTTTTTTCAGCGTCTATTTTTGCTCAGGATACCGACGATGCCCTAATACGCTTAAATAGAATGAATCATGCTGTAAAAACGCAAGATTACCGAATTTACTTTTTATCTCAAGATAAAAACCAATATGTAAGCACATTTGAATATAGCCATTTGGGCGCTACTAAAAAAGAAGATATTAATGCGTGTTTGCGTTATCTTGAAGGTCCTGATAAAGAGATCATTTTACATAAAGGCGTCACCAGTTATTTTCAGCCTGATAGCCCATCATTTTCTATTACAAGCTCACGTATTTTGGAAGCTTTTCCTGATGTGATCTATAACAATTTCGATGCGCTTAAAGACATTTATGATTTTATTGAATTAGGTCAAACTAGAACTGCTAACCGAAGCGTACAATTGGTAAAAGTTGTCGCTAAAGATAACGACCGTTATAGCTATGTGATTTGGATTGATGATGAAACCGATTTACCGATGAGAATTGATTTATTAGATCAAAATAATGATGTCATCAGCCAACTAAAAGTGGTTCAACTTGAGAAAGATTTTGATAAGAATGAACTGGCAAACTACATCAATAGCCGAACTTATCCGATTTTATTATCGATTGAAAAGCAAAAAGATGTGCTTGGCCAATGGCGATTAGCTTGGTTGCCTAAAGGGTTTAAAGAAATAGCCGCCTATAATTTGAATTTTTATAGCTCTGATATTGCCACTAAATTGTACTCAGATGGTGTATTTTCGTTTACGGTTAATGTATCTTCTGAGCAAGCTAAACAATCAAATCAAATCATCCAACAGGGTGGGCGGACTATTTATTCAACGAACTTTGGGCACAAAAATATTATCATCATTGGTAATTTGCCACAAACTACTGTTGAGCGTATTGCACAAAATATTATCCAGAAATAAAGACAAACTTCTCGATAACGCTATGCTTAGTAGTGATAAATGTGTAAAATGTTCCTCTTTCTGTCTATGTAATTATTAGCAATGCTGGTAATAACCAAAAGGCACTTTAGATAGTTAACCGTTAATAACCAAGATACTAATTTATTAATATGAATAAAAATATCCGCAATTTTTCAATCATTGCTCATATTGACCATGGTAAATCAACGCTTTCAGACCGCATCATTCAAATTTGTGGTGGGCTGTCAGATCGCGAAATGGAAGCCCAAGTGCTCGATTCTATGGATCTTGAGCGTGAGCGAGGGATCACCATTAAAGCACAAAGCGTAACGCTTGATTATCATGCTAAAAATGGCGAAACCTATCAGCTCAATTTTATTGACACGCCAGGCCATGTTGACTTTTCGTACGAAGTCTCTCGCTCGCTTGCTGCTTGTGAAGGGGCATTATTAGTTGTGGATGCTGGGCAAGGCGTAGAAGCACAAACACTAGCAAACTGCTATACCGCGTTAGATATGGATCTTGAAGTTGTACCCGTTCTTAATAAAATAGATTTACCCGCAGCCGAACCAGAACGTGTTGCGGCTGAAATCGAAGATATTGTTGGCATTGATGCAAGTAATGCGGTTCGCTGTTCGGCTAAAACAGGTGTTGGTGTTATTGATGTACTTGAGCAATTAGTTAGTGATATCCCCCCACCAGAAGGCGACTCTAATGCACCATTACAAGCACTTATTATCGATTCGTGGTTTGATAACTACTTAGGTGTAGTATCACTAATTCGCATTAAAAATGGTGAGTTAAACAAAGGCGATAAGATCAAAGTAATGAGTACTGGCATGACTTATAACGTGGACAGGCTAGGTATTTTTACTCCAAAACAAGTAGATACACAGCGCCTCAATTGTGGTGAAGTAGGTTGGGTTGTTTGTGCTATCAAAGATATATTAGGCGCTCCAGTGGGTGATACTCTGACTTTGGCAAAAGCACCTGCACAAACCCCATTACCAGGTTTTAAAAAGGTCAAACCACAAGTTTACGCAGGGTTATTTCCAACCAGTTCTGACGATTACGAAGCTTTCCGTGATGCGCTTGGAAAATTGAGCCTAAACGATGCTTCACTATTTTATGAGCCAGAAAATTCAGGCGCTTTAGGATTTGGATTCCGTTGTGGTTTTCTTGGCTTACTACATATGGAAATCATTCAAGAGCGTTTAGAGCGTGAATACAACCTCGATCTTATCACTACCGCGCCAACGGTTGTTTATGAAGTGCTAACCACATCGAACGAAACAATTTATGTTGATAGCCCAGCTAAATTACCGGCAGTAAATAACATCCAAGAATTACGCGAACCGATTGCTGAATGTAACATATTAGTACCACAAACTTATTTAGGAAACGTAATTACATTATGTGTTGAAAAGCGCGGCGTACAAACCAACATGGTTTATCATGGCAATCAGGTTGCTTTAACGTATGAAATCCCAATGACTGAAGTTGTATTAGACTTTTTTGATAAGTTAAAATCGACATCGCGCGGGTATGCCTCATTAGATTACAGTTTTAAACGATTCCAAGCTGCCGACATGGTAAGATTGGATGTATTAATTAACGGTGAACGCGTTGATGCATTAGCCTTAATCACCCATAAAGATAATGCACCATATCGAGGGCGAGAATTAGTTGAAAAAATGAAAGATCTTATTCCCCGTCAACTATTTGATATCGCCATTCAAGCAGCTATTGGTAATCATGTTATAGCACGATCAACCGTAAAACAATTACGTAAAAACGTATTAGCCAAATGTTACGGTGGCGACGTAAGCCGTAAAAAGAAACTTCTACAGAAGCAAAAAGAAGGTAAAAAGCGAATGAAACAAGTAGGTAATGTGGAATTACCGCAAGAAGCATTTTTAGCGATTTTGCATGTAGGGAAAGATTAACCAATTAAAGACAAATCGATAAAAAGATTTATTTAAAGAGGGAAAAAAATGGCTGGAACATTTGCCATCATATTAACATTAGCGACACTTATTACAGGTATTTTTTGGTTTTTAGAAAAATTCAAATGGAAACCAGCAAGACAACGCAAAGTTGAAGAAATCCGCACACAAAGCGATGGTGAAGTCGATGGAAAAGTCCTTGCTCAAGTTGGCAAGCCTAAAGGCTGGGTTGAAAACTTATCATCATTTTTCCCAGTTTTGTTTGTGGTGTTTGTTATTCGCTCATTTATATATGAGCCGTTTCAAATTCCATCTGGCTCAATGATGCAAACGTTATTAATTGGCGATTTTATTGCTGTTGAAAAATATGCATACGGCATGCGTGATCCTATTACCAATACTGTTATCATCCCTACAGGAAAACCTAAACGTGGTGATGTGGCTGTATTTAAGCACCCTGATATTCCAAGCATGGATCTGATTAAACGGGTTGTTGGTATGCCTGGCGATAAAATCGTGTATCAGGTTAAAGAAAAGCAAGTTCTAATCTACCCGGCCTGCCAACCAACCGATATAAATTGCCAAGGCCAACAATTGCAACCACTTGATTTGCATTACAGCGAACCTAAGCTAAGCAATTGGAAAGAAGTTCACGAACAGTTGAAACCAAACCCTAGTTTTTATACTGAAGAACAATATGCTGATAAAGGTATTGTCGACTCTGAATCTATTGTGACATTGAATATGAAAATTCAACAAGAGACCTTAGGCGACAGAGCACACGAAATCTTAATCACACAAGGTTCACAAGAAAACCCAAGATATTATTATCACCAAGATGGTCAACCTGATGCTACTTGGATCGTACCACCAGGTCATTATTTTATGATGGGCGACAATCGTGATAACAGCGGCGACAGTCGATATTTCGGTTTTGTGCCTGAAGCTAACTTTGTTGGTAAAGCAACAGCAATTTGGATCAGCTTTGAAAAACAACCAAACGAATGGCCTACGGGTATCCGCTTTAATCGTATTGGTGGCATACATTAATCATTATGAAAACATTTACTGAAATTCAACAATCTATCGGCTATCAGTTTCAGGATCTCTCTTTACTTGAATTAGCACTTACTCACCGAAGTGCTAATAAACTGCATAACGAACGTTTAGAGTTTTTAGGCGATTCTATTTTAAGTTTCGTCATTGCTGATGAACTCTATCATCGCTTTGTCAAACAAGATGAAGGTGATCTAAGCCAAATGCGAGCAACCTTGGTTTGTGGGCAAACACTTGCCGAAATTGGAAAAGATTTCAAGTTGGGCGATCACCTTATTTTGGGGCAAGGTGAATTAAAAAGTGGAGGGTTTCGTCGCGAATCCATTATTTCTGACGCTGTCGAAGCTATTATTGGAGCCATTTACTTAGATAGCGACATCGAAACAATACGCCTGTTAATCTTATCATGGTATCAAACGCGATTAAGCCAAATCCAACCTGGCATTAAACAAAAAGATGCCAAAACAAGATTACAAGAATATTTACAAGGAACTCATCGCCCTCGTCCGTGTTATTTAATTCTTGAAGTCACAGGTGATAATCATGAACAAGAGTTCTTAATTCAATGTAAAATTGACGACGATAGCCACGAGTATTTGGGGCGGGGCTTAAGTCGCCGAAAAGCAGAACAAGCTGCCGCACAAGAAGCTCTCAACCAATTAGGTATAAAATGATAGAAACAACACAACATTGCGGGTTTGTCGCCATTGTCGGGCGACCAAATGTAGGTAAATCAACGCTATTAAACCAGTTGCTTGGACAAAAAGTTTCGATTACATCACGTAAAGCGCAAACGACCCGCCACCGCATTATCGGTATCGACACACAAAATAACGATCAAATTATCTATATTGATACACCAGGACTTCATATTGAAGAAAAAAGGGCGATTAACCGCTTAATGAACCGAGCGGCAAGTAGCTCAATTGGTGATGTTGAGCTTGTTATTTTTGTGGTTGAAGGGACACATTGGAATGATGATGATGAAATGGTCGCTAACAAGTTAAAAGACTGCAAAAGCCCTATATTGCTAGTGATTAATAAAATTGACAACGTTAGTGACAAAACACAATTATTACCACATATACAAACGATCAGCCAAAAAGCAAATTTCATTGATGTTGTACCAATTAGCGCTGAAAAAGGCGAATGTATTGATATTATAAAAGATATCGTCAAAAAACATTTACCAGAAGGTGAACACCATTTTCCTGAAGATTACATAACCGACCGCTCGCAACGCTTTATGGCATCAGAAATCATCCGTGAAAAGCTCATGCGCTTTTTAGGTGATGAATTACCTTATTCGGTAACGGTTGAGATTGAACAATTCAAAGTGGATGAACGCAACGGAATGTACCGAATTAACGGATTGATTTTAGTTGAACGCGATGGGCAAAAGAAAATGGTCATCGGCAATAAAGGCGAAAAAATCAAAAAAATAGGCATCGAAGCCCGCAAAGATATGCAATCCTTTTTTGACAACAAAGTCCATTTAGAACTTTGGGTAAAAGTTAAAGCGGGATGGGCTGATGATGAGCGAGCTTTACGAAGCTTAGGCTATAGTGATGATTAAAAATTTTAAGCGATTTTTTGTAACAAATTAGGTATAAAGATACCTAACTTTCTTTAACCGCCTAATAAAATTAAAGTTTTACTAGGTGGTTTTTATAGAAAAATACGTTCATTGTTTATAGTTGAAACAGGTTGTTTTGTCTTATTCAATGACAGAGTATACCAGCAAAAACAAAATTTAATTTTATACTGAAACGCTATTCATTTTACAAAAATTATTGGATTTAACTTAAAAAGATAAATAAAAATAAAATCAATGATCTTGCTGAATGATTTTTAAGGTTGAATGGGGTTATTTGAATTTTATGTCATTTCTGGCGTTATCATTTATAATTATTTTTATCACTAAAACTTTAAATACTTTAAATACTTGAAATAAAGCCTGCCTGAAAAAGTAAACTATCATTCTTTCTTTACATTTCTTTACAAAAAAACATCCAAAAGACTGGCTAAACTTTTTTTAAGTGGTTATACTTTCGTCAATTTTTTAAGATCAATTAATAATCAAAAAACATAGAAAAGCGAAATAAAACAAAAGTTACTTGACGGGAGAACGTAATGCAGTACCATTCTATTTGTCTGGCATTAGCCGGTCTATCTCTTAAATCATTCAAGTTATCACATCACATATTCCGTAAGAATAATTTTACATTTAGCCGATTTGCGACTTGTTTCTTCAAAGTAATGCACGAAGAAACTTCAAATGGAGCCAAAAGCCCCACAATACTTAATGTTAAATTATCACCGCCGTTTAAATCACCGTTGATATTAAAATCATCCTCATCAAAAACAAGATTGATATTATTGCCACTGTTGCTTTGTTCGTTTGGTTCGCAGGCATTATCGGCGCAGACCTCGGAGGTTATTCAAGGTAGTGCACCGTATTTAACCTTTGATAATGTGGGAACGAGAAGCTCAACGGCAGAGGGGTTATTAAGCATTAAGTTATCGGATGATTCGGTTATTACTCCACAAACTAATTATTCAAGGAAAACAAACCCAATTGTTTTGCCGCAAGAGGAGGAACGTTTTACAGATATTAGTATGTTTGTTCCACCGAATGTGAATTCAATAGACATAAATTCATTAATCGGTCCTAATAATTATTGGCGCGATGATGATGGTGATGGGCAGGGGGCTAATGGGATTAGAGCTACGGGCATTTTATCAGTCAATATTACGGATAAAGATGACAATCCCGTGAATCGCAATGAAAAATTATTACCATGTAATGCCCCCTATAAAGTTGTATTAAGTAGCACAAATGGCGTTTTAAGTACAGAGTATGGTATTCCAAATAATAGTCCATTTGGTAGTAGTAAGGTAACATATTATATCAATCCTAAAGCATCACCTGTTGTTTGTTTCGCAAGGCCAAATCTTCAATGGGGTAATGACGACTATGCAGGTCCATCACACATATGGAATAAAGATAAAGGATTTTTAGTTCAATCAACGTATGGGAAGAATTTTCCGACAACGGGCGCTGATAAAATGTATTTTTATTTAGAAATAGGCGGAATTGACCCTCGTGAATTAACTTGGCCAACGGTAACGGGTGATGGTATAGAGGTCAGCATGACAATAGAGCCACGTCGTCGGCCATTATTAGGTAGTGGTTTTTTTGAAGCTGATGGATTAAAAGTTACACTAATAGGGCCATCGGCAAATGGTAGCCGCAATTTAAGCCAACTTGCTAAACCTGCATTGCCCCAGACCTTTGAGATAGTGGGTTATGATAGAAATGGTGCTAAGGTAATTAAATACGGTTTTGTGTTGAAAAAATGGTTTGTCAATAGTGGTGATGTAATTGATGAATATTCTAACCTCTTAGCATGGTGTAGTGCGATAGGATATCGTATGCCAAGAGTAGAAGAGCTGACCAATGCGAATTGTGGAAGCAGTTCCCCATGCATAAAAGGTGCTTCACCAATATCATTAAAAAACAATTATGCCCGCAATATAGGTGCCGGCTTATTTACGGAGTGGGGCAAGATGAACGATTATTCTGGAGCAGGTTTTATCAGTAGGGTTAGCTACTGGACTAGTGATGCAGTTGGAGCTACTCAGTTTTCTGTCGGCCCATCTGGCGGCACTATAATCCAGGGCTCTGTTTATAACCCCCGTTATGCCGTTTGTACCTATTAACTTTTAGTTCTTCATTCTTATTGTGTATAGGGATGATGGAGCTAACTAAGGTAAAGTGGTTAAAGAACAAGGCTTAGGACAAGGCGAGACCTGCAAAGGGGACTAGAGTTAAGCGTTTTTACAATGAACAAGTAAAGGCGCTTTTTTTATGGAAAGGTTGATAACGATATTTTAATTAGGGGATATTTTTGAGAATAAAAAATTCTATAAAATTAAAAGTTTTCCTAGGCTATTTTTATAGGATAAAATGGGTTTATTTTAAGAAATATTGTAGTTCTGAACGTTATCATCAATAGTTATTTTATTGCTAAAACTTAACATGCCTAAAATGACGGTCAGCTAAAAAACTCATTTTTATACTAAATACGAACCTGCCAGCAAGTTTTGCTATCAAAATCCAAATTTATTATTCAATGGTTTTGAGCTTTTTAATCAGTTTGGGCTAAACATCTAGGTATAATTTATATATAATATCAATTCAATAACTTGGATTTAGATATCAATTTCGGAGCCTCTTATGCAGCAGTTTCGTCCTATTCGCCGTGCTTTACTTAGTGTGTCCGACAAAACGGGTATTTTAGCGTTTGCTAAAGCTTTATCAGAACGAAATGTGGAACTGCTTTCAACTGGGGGAACAGCAAAATTATTAATCAAAAACCAAATACCAGTAACCGAAGTTTCTGACTATACAAAATTTCCAGAAATGATGGATGGACGAGTTAAAACGCTACATCCCAAAATACATGGAGCAATTTTAGGACGTAGAGGTATTGATGATAAAGTTATGCAGCAACACCAGATCGAACCTATCGATATGGTGGTTGTTAATCTTTACCCATTTGCACAAACTGTTGCTAATCCACATTGCACATTGGATGATGCTGTTGAAAATATTGATATTGGTGGACCGACAATGGTTCGATCTGCCGCAAAAAATCATAAAGATGTCGCCATTGTAGTTGATAGTTGCGATTATACCAATATTATCAATATGATGGATGAGAATCACAATTCCCTTTCTTTTGAATATCGTTTTAATCTTGCTATTAAAGCTTTTGAGCATACAGCAAAATATGATGGTATGATTGCCAACTATTTTGGGAAATTAGTGCCGCCTTATATGGGGCAGACAAATGAGCCAGCGGGCGAGTTTCCTAGAACGTTAAATTTGCAATTCATTAAAAAACAAAATATGCGGTACGGCGAAAACGCCCACCAGCAAGCGGCTTTTTATGTTGAAGAAAATGTTAAAGAAGCATCAATTGCAACTGCAAAACAACTGCAAGGGAAAGCACTTTCTTATAATAATATTGCTGATACCGATGCTGCGCTTGAATGTGTGAAGTCGTTTGATGAACCTGCTTGTGTGATTGTAAAACATGCCAATCCTTGTGGTGTAGCAGTCAGTGATAATATTTTGCACGCTTATGAAAACGCTTTTAAAACCGATCCAACATCGGCTTTTGGTGGCATTATTGCTTTTAATCGTCAACTCGACGCTGATACTGCAAAAGCCATTGCCGATAAACAATTTGTAGAAGTCATTATTGCACCATCCGTTACTCAAGAAGCACTTGCAATTATCCAAGCTAAAAAAAATGTACGCGTACTTGAATGTGGTGAGTGGACAACATCATCGCCTGCTAGTTTAGATTTTAAACGTGTTAATGGTGGGCTTCTAGTTCAAGAACGTGATTTAGGCACAATAGACGAATATCAATTAACGGTTGTCACTAAGCGTAAACCAACAAAAAAAGAGCTTTCAGATGCACTATTTTGCTGGAAAGTGGCTAAATTTGTTAAATCCAATGCCATTGTTTATGCAAAAGATAAAATGACAATAGGTATTGGCGCAGGTCAAATGAGCCGCGTTTATTCAGCCAAAATTGCTGGAATTAAAGCGCAAGATGAGAATCTAAATGTTGCTGGTTGTGTTGTGGCTTCGGATGCCTTTTTCCCATTTAGGGATGGAGTCGACGCTGCGGCTGCCGCAGGTGTAACTTGTGTGATTCAACCAGGCGGCTCTATTCGTGATGACGAAGTCATACAAGCGGCAGATGAACACAATATTGCGATGATGTTTACTCATATGCGCCATTTTAGACATTAATTGTTAGTAAAATGAGTGGGCATTAACTCACTCAAAATAAATTACTACACTGGGTTTTGTAAAACATAAAAATTTACAATCCTTTTTTCAGATTTTAGTATTCAAAGGATCTTTTATGAAAGTTTTAGTCATAGGTAATGGTGGGCGTGAACACGCACTTGCTTGGAAAGTCGCACAATCACCATTAGTATCAAAAGTCTTTGTCGCTCCTGGCAATGCAGGTACTGCACTTGAACCTAGTTTAGAAAATATTAATATTAAAGCAACTGATGTTGGCGGTTTGCTCAATTTTGCGCAACAAGAACAAATAGATTTAACAATTGTTGGTCCTGAAGCGCCACTCGTTATTGGTGTTGTTGATAGTTTTCAAAAAGCAGGATTAAAAATATTTGGCCCATCAAAATCCGCCGCGCAATTAGAAGGATCTAAAGCATTCACTAAAGATTTTTTAGCTCGACATAATATTCCAACAGCCGAATATCAAAACTTTACAGAAATTGACACCGCTATTGCTTATATACGTCAGAAAGGCGCTCCAATTGTGATTAAAGCCGATGGGCTTGCTGCGGGTAAAGGTGTTATTGTAGCAATGACACTCAAAGAGGCCGAAGATGCCGTGTGCGATATGTTAGCGGGTAATGCCTTTGGGGATGCTGGTCATCGAGTGGTTATTGAAGAGTTTCTAGAGGGCGAAGAGGCGAGCTTTATTGTCATGGTTGATGGCAAAAATGTTGAGCCAATGGCAACAAGCCAAGATCATAAACGTGTTGGCGATGGCGATACGGGCTTAAATACTGGTGGTATGGGCGCTTATTCCCCAGCGCCAGTGGTTACTGATGCCGTTTTTCAACGAATTATGGATGAAATTATTTACCCAACCGTTAATGGCATGGCACAAGAAGGGAATGTCTATGTTGGCTTTTTATATGCTGGTTTAATGATTGATAAAGAAGGCAACCCAAAAGTTATTGAGTTTAATTGCCGATTAGGCGATCCTGAAACACAACCCATTATGATGCGATTGCAGTCAGATCTAGTGAAACTTTGTGTAGCGGCCATTGATGGTAAGCTTGATACCGTCAAATCCAAATGGGATTCAAGATCAGCCTTAGGTGTAGTGCTAGCTGCAGGCGGTTATCCAGGCGAATATAATACGCAAGATGTGATTCTTGGACTCCCCACAGAGGCAACCGATAATTGCAAAATTTTCCATGCGGGAACCAGTTTAGAAAAAGGTCGAGTATATACCAATGGTGGGCGAGTACTGTGTGTTACTGCCTTGGGCAATACCGTACTTGAAGCGCAGCAACGAGCGTATGAGCAAATAAAAGATATTTACTGGCATGGCTGTTTTTATCGTAAAGACATTGGTTATCGTGCGATTGAGCGAGAACAACGCAGTCATAAACCATAATTTTTTAAAGTTACGCCATTGTAGCTTTTAATGACGTTGTAATAGGTATGAACGAAAAATTATCACAACAGCAATCAGTTTTTTATTCAATTTTTTTAAATTAGAAAACGATATCTAATAGTAAGCTTAATTTTATATAGATTATATTGAGAATATTTTAACGATTAAATTTGTTTAGTAGAAAAAGGGATGAATAAATTATTAGCCATGTTGGGCGATGATACGACAACTGGTGGTAAAGTAATTTCTGCATCAAATAGTGGTTTTTCTCAAGGTCAAGGTATCGCATGCTTAGGCGATTACGCAAGTTGTCCTAAATGTACAAAAGGATATGGTTCCATTATTGAAGGAACATATGATTGTATTGTAGATGGTAAACCGGCTGCCTATGATGGTTGCATTGTGGCTTGCGGATGCCCAATAGGAAATAATCGAATTATCACAACTAAAAGCTTTGCTTATGTGAATGTTGTAAGCTCTTCATCAGCAAAGAGCGCAAGTTTTAAAATACCTAGCCCTTCAGAAACGTTATTACCTATCTTTCAAAACCTAATGTATACGCAAAGTGACTCATCACTTGAAATGAGTGATGACACCTCAAAAATTCGATTGGACGCCAAACGCTTAATGGACTGCGCCCACGAAGTATGTGAAAAACACCTTTATTATAACGAAATAAAACAAGCTTTTATTGATGATGTTGATACATATGCCATGAATATTTTCAATAAAGTTGAAAGTGGTGAAATGAGTTATGAGGAAGGCGCAAAGAAAATAAAGACTGAAGAAAATAATTTATGGGAACAAAGTCTTGTATGGGTGAAAAACGGTTTGTTTATTTTCGGTAGTGCGGGAATGAGTACAGGTGGGTTTGCACTTTGTTCCGTGGGTTGGACATGTTTTATTGGAGCCCCCATGATAGCGCATGGAGTAAATGGAATATAGGAAGGAACCGCTGGAATTGTTAATGGTGCTATTAACGAAATTGAAGGTGGCAACAGAAGTATGGAAGTTGATGGACCTTTAAGAAGTGGATATAAATATGCAGCCGAGGCTTTAGGTTTCGATTCTTCAATTGGCGATATAGCTTATGATAGTTTAGATTTAACGATGTCAGTAGGAAATCTCTTTAAATTAGTGCCGAAAAAATTTAATAAATTGGGTGATCCGACATTTAAACTCTTTAGATATGGCCGCAGTGATTTAGAAAGTGCTTATAAACAAATGAGTAAAAAATTATTAGCTCTGGAAGCAATGATTGATGTAAAGGCTTTATATGATTTATCTAAAAAATTAATAAACGCTTTTATACTTAATAAAGATACCAAACAAGTAAGTATGGTTGTTAAAGAGCCTGAAACAATTATTAATGTTAGACAAATTGTTGAGAACTGTTCATTGATAATCACAATAGGTAATGACGATGCACCCGATTATTATAGCTGTGAAAGCAGTGATGGTTCAACATATCGAAAAGATAGAGATGGTAATATTATAAAATAAGGTCGATGTGCATGAGTATTTTAGTCTGTATAAGTTATTATTTTTTATCTATCGTTGGATTCTTTATTCGGTACTATTTTTCGGGATATATTGCAACGGACTATGCTAATGATAAAACGTTAAATCGTAAACGACGTTGGGCTATTTTTTATTTTTATTTTATTTTTTTATATAGCTTATTAATGATGAGTCAGCCTGGAGAAGGCTTTTTTTCAAATATTATTTTTTTCTGGTTGGCTGTTTTTATTTTTATATTGTATGTATTTTTTATTAGCTTTCTTGAAACACCACGTAGATACATAAAAAGGAAAAAATGGAAATAACAAAATTATGGTTATATTAGTTTATTGTTTATTTCCATTCATAATTAGCATTTATCATATTAATGACACGTCAAAACATGATGGAAAATAATAAAAACTACATTGTTTGATTTGAATAAACAGAATAAGCAAAATAAATGTAAGAAAACTAATTAATGTTGTTATCGTATCTGGTACTGCCAGTTAGTCGTCAGTTGAACGTGAGGGTATCAGATTATTATGCTTGGCTAAAATGCGAGCTTAAATTAATGGAAGTTGTTTGATAATATCAAAGCGCTTTATTGGCAGCATAAAGCCCGTTTAGGTGCAACAAGCTTAGTACATGATATCAGAGTCAACGGCTATGATATATCAGAGAGAAAGGTTAGCTGGGCATGATAAAAATCAGTCAGAAAAACCATTGATTTTATTGAAGTTTTTATTTTATAAAATGATGAAAAATAATAACATTACTCCTTTTGTTACAAGCCTATTTCATGATTGTTGTCCAATGCATTAAATCGTTGGTTATACCTTTAGATAATGATTAATTTGCTCGAAAAGTAATTGGACAGCAAACAAGTTCGCATATTGATAGGCATTTAGTTTGTAACACACTTAAAATGTCTTATTCTGTCGTCAATTTCTTAAAGGGATATTACTACCTAGTGCTTGATAAAGCCAATGTTGCAGTATGAATTTTAAATGGTTAGTGTTACAACATAGGTTGAGATAAAGTATGAGCTGAGCTGGCAATTGTTGGAATAATGCTGTTACTGAAAGTTTTTTCCATACGTTTAAAAAATAACATGATTCATGATGTGGATGACAAAATACGGGGTAAACCAATAAAGCGCTATTTGAATATATTGAGATCTACTTCACACAAGTTCGCCGACAGTCAGCTCATGGTTGGATATCGCCTGAGCAGTATAAAAAGCCGTATTACTTTAATAACGCCTCTATAGAGGCGAGTATTGTCTAAGATTTTGGTGAGGATCAAATTTCGTTTTCTTTTGATTATCTGTTTAACGAAGCGGCCCTGGTAGGTGGCGTGTCAGGGGACGCAATTTTTCTCTGTCATCCCATAAACCAGGAAATACTTCAAACTTCAGATCATCACGGTTAATACCTGTATCAAAATAGCGACAGAGGCGGTCTCGTAAATCCACATCACCCCACATATTAGTCAGTTCATATTGTTCAATAAGCTTACGATCCTGTGGAAGCGTTAAATCTTCTTTGATAATTGGTGCTCTAGTTGTACTTAAAATGCCATTAGCATCAGGAACAAGATCTATTAATTTTCCTCCTAAAAAATGAAAATTAAATTTGTCACCTTTGTAATGATCTCCATCCAAAATAGTATAGGCATCAATCCAATATCTTTCGCTAGGCTTTGAACTGGGTATTACTGTAGTGGATTTTATTTTCCCTTGAATTAACGACTTATTAATCACATTCCCAACAAAAACGCTGAACAAGGGTTCTATTTTATTTAAATCTAAATTCTGCCATGCACCATCTGAATTGAAAATATCATAAAAGCGCATTTCAGGGCTGGTTAGCATCTGTCCAATTGTGTATAAATTATCACGTAATTGGATATTGACTAGATCATTTTTCTTCCAAACAACACGTTTAGCCATAATTAGCATCGACCTCTTTTTTTAGGAACACGCTTTCGATCCCGCTAATAGGTTGGGGTATCATCGTATAGCAGAATTTCCCAGTATCTTTGATGGCAATCGCTTCAATTCTGTTGGTGCAATCATAACAGTAGTCGGTCTATCCCTGTTTGTTGTGTTTTTCGCCTACTAGCAGATCGGGGGAAAATGATTAATTCATTAATTGTAGACACCAATCTCTTCCGCTTTGGCAATTAACTCATCTTGCAATGAACCTTGTATTTCATCTCCATCATACTCAAGAATGAAATCACCACTAATATTAGGAGGAAAACATGAACCATCTATGGTGCCAAAAATTGTTGACATTGTATCTATCATTACTATACGCAGAAAATTAAAAATCTTTTCTTGGTCTTTATCTGATAGCTTTGCGATAATACTTCTTGCTCTTGCATAAGGATCATTATCGTTTGTAGATTTACTCGGATCACTTAAATGAATTTTATAATATTCAAGTGTATCATCCAAAAGCATAGATAAAAGTGAGGTAACTACTAATTCATCTTTTCCTATTTTATTCATTTAACAACCTC